>SLTF01000322.1 GCA_007130025.1 Spirochaetales bacterium
CGTTTTCCCGATCAGGTACTCTCGTCGGGGGGACTGCGCAACGGTCTCGACGTGGCGAAGTCGATTGCCCTCGGAGCGAGCATGGCAGGAATGGCGCTTCCCTTCATTCGCGCGGTAACGGCTGATGGGATGGACGGCGTACTCGCGCTGATCGAGCGAATCCACACGGTCCTGCGGAGCGCGATGCTGCTGAGCGGCGCGTCAACGGTCGCAGACCTGCAGCGCACCCCCCTTATGCAGAGCGCACCGTTTCGTGATTCGGTGTCCGAGCTGCTCCGTGTAGATACCGGGGCTTCCGGGGAGAATCGGTGAGCCAATCGCTTCCGGGAAACCTCCGTAAACTCACCCTCCCTCAGCGCCGGAGCACCATCGCCGACGCCTTCGCGTTCTCTCCCGAAGAGAGCGCCGGCATTGACGCCGATTCGAGCATGCTCGACCTCGCCGACATCATGGTTGAGAGCGCCATTGGGGTGATGCCGGTGCCGCTTGGCGTGGCCACCGGATTTCTGATCGACGGCGCCGAGTACCTCGTTCCCCTTGCGGTTGAGGAGCCGTCGGTGATTGCCGCGAGCAGCTATGCCGCGGGGATTGTTCGCCGCGCCGGGGGGTTTCGCACCTGGGCCACCGAACCGGTGATGAGCGCGCAGGTTGTGCTTGAGGGTCGCTACGACGCTGAGTCCGTCATGAAGCATGAGCCGGAGGTTCGCGCAACGCTCGAGCCCATCCTTGCCGCGATGGAGCGCCGCGGCGGTGGGTACCGCGGGATGGACGTCGAGGCGTCCGCCGGCTGTACCTGCGTGATGCTCCACGTGGACGTACGCAACGCGATGGGCGCCAACCTGCTCAACACCGCGGCCGAAGCGGCCTCACGGGTGCTCTCCGGGCGGCTGGGAACGCAGCGCCTGATGGCGATCCTGACCAACGCCGGAGAGCAGCGACGCGCGGGTGCAGAATGTTCCATTCCGGTACAGCGGCTCGCGCGAGCCGGGTTTTCCGGGGAGGAGGCCGCACGGCGGATCGCGCTTGGGGCGCAGTTTGCGCGCGAGAACTACCGCCGCGCCGTCACGCACAACAAGGAAATCATGAACGGCGTCACCTCGCTTGCCCTGGCTACCGGTAACGACACCCGCGGCATTGAGGCGGCGGTACACGCCTGGGCGTCGCGCGACGGGGTATACCGGGGCCTCACCGAGTTTTCCGTGGTTGATGGGAACCTCATCGGCCGGTGGGAAGCTCCTCTTCCCTTTGGTGTTGTGGGAGGCGCGGTTGCCGTGCATCCCGCGGCCCGCGCCGCACTGAAGATTCTGGGTAACCCCGATGCGGTCACCCTTTCTCGCATTGCCGCCGCCGTAGGACTGGCACAGAATCTCGCGGCAGTGTATGCTCTTGTAACAGAGGGGATACAGAGTGGCCATATGCGGCTGCACTGCGAGCGACTCGCCTTTCTGGCCGGTGCTCGGGGAACGCAGATCCGTGAGGTGGCAGCGTTGCTGGCGGCGGGAACCCGCCATAACCTGGATGAGGCGCGCGTGGTGCTGAGTCAGGTAGAGCAGAGCGCATACGGGAGAACACGGTGAACCAGACCTTGCGGTGCGCCGCTTCGCCGAGCCTTGCGCTGGTGAAGTATTGGGGCAAAGCCGACGGCGGGATCAACCTGCCGGCAACCACCAGTATCGCGGTGACCGTCTCTCACCTGGAGACCGTCTCGCAGGTCAGCCTCGGTGGCGACCGTGCCAACGAAGCGGCCGCGGATGAGGTCTTCATCGAGGGTGAACCGCAGCCGGAATCGCGCTTTGCGCCGTTCTTTGCCGCGATTCGCGAAGCGCTCGGAGAGGATCGGCACTTCCGCGTAGAGAGCGTCAACACCTTCCCCACCGGGGCCGGGCTCGCGAGTTCATCCTCGGGGTTTGCCGCACTGGCAACCGGGTGCACCGCGGTGGCCGGAAAACGGTTCAGCGGCGCGGAACTCTCAGCGCTGGCCCGTGTCGGCAGCGGATCGGCTGCGCGCGCCGTATTCGGTGGGTTCACCCGGTTTACCGCCGGAGCTTCCTTCGCCGAGCAGATCGCGGACGAGAACCACTGGCCGGAGCTCCGCATTGTGATCGCCGTGGTACAGCGCGGCAGCAAGCCGATCTCTTCGCGCGATGCCATGATTCGCAGTCGCGACACCTCACCCTACTACGCGGACTGGGTGAGCGGCGCGGAAGCGCTCGCGGAGCAGGCCGAGGCCGCGGTGCACAACCGCGATCTCGAGACTCTCGGCCGCACGATGCGGCAGAGCTACCTGCGCATGTTCTCAACCATGTTTACCGCCGAACCACCCGTGATCTTCTGGCTTCCCGAGAGCGTCGCCATTATTCGCGCGTGCGAACAGTTGCGAGCCGACGGCATTCCCGCGTGGGAGACCATGGATGCCGGTCCGCAGGTCAAGGTCCTGACCACCGCCGATCACACCGCCCAGATCTGTGACCGACTTCACCACGAGAACCCCTCCGGAGAACTGCTGGTGGTGGGGGTGGGCTCGGGGCCGCGACTTCTGGGCACCGGCGCTGCAACCGCTTCAACCTCGGCGTGAACCAGTTTCAAGTCCCCGCCAATATCCTCCTCGTCGGCGAATACGCGGTGGTCGAACCCGGAGGTCTCGGTGTGGCCGCGGCGGTCGAACCCTCGGTTACGGTGACAATAGAGCCGGACACGCAGTTCCTGATTCGCGGAATCACCGGACACAACGAACGAAGCTGGAGCCCGGAATCCGGCGGCGATCCCTTTCTGGAGACCGCCGTTCGGACGGCCATCGACGAGCTTTCCATTGACAAGCTCTCCACCGGCGAGCGGGTTCCCGCCGCCCCTGCTCGCATCACCATCGACTCAACGGCGTTCTTCGATCGACAGGGCAACAAGCTCGGCTTTGGTTCGAGTGCCTCGGTAGTGGTTGGGCTGGTTCGGGCGCTCTGTGTTGCCTACCGCGTGACGCCGCGAAACCTCACCCAAATCGCGGTACGCGTCCACCGCGCCGTGCAGAACGGCCGCGGCAGTGGATACGATGTAGCCGCGTCTCGGTACGGCGGTGTGGGCCAATTTACCGGCGGCGATACTCCCGGCTGGGAACCGCTGGCACCGCCGGCGCGGGTTGAAGCGGTAGGGTTGTCGCACGTCTACCTGTTCCGGGGCCCACAGCCGGTCAATACGCGCGCGGCAATCATGGCGCTGGAGAGGTTTCGCGCCGCTGACTCACCGGGGTTCGAAGCGTTTCTGGAACGCTCCAACGAAGCAGCCAGGCAGACGGCGCGGGCCGTTGCAGACGGCAACTGGCCGGCCTTTCGCCGGGCCGTGGAGCAGGCGGCCGCGAACTCCCGACACCTCGGCGGCCTGATTGGTTTCCCGTCCGTACCTCCCGAAGATGTTGCGCGCTGGGCGCACACGCTCGGTGGCGTTGCCAAGTGCGTTGGTGCCGGGAATGAACTCACCGCAGTAATTCTCCCCCCGGCGTCTGAGGTAGAGATGCCCGACGGAGTGGTAAGGGTGCGTATCGCGGTGCCGGAGGAGAGTGCATGAACCGAGCTGCCGGACGGGAGTATCACGGAATTGGGCACGCCAAGCTTCTGCTCTTCGGTGAACACGCCGCGGTCTATGCATACCCGGCGGTGGGGGTGGGCCTTCCCGACTGCACCACTCTTTGGCTCACCCCGAACGGCGAGGACGCGTGGAGCGCCCCCGACCTTCCCCCACCCTATCGCCCGTGGTTTGACGCGCTGACCGCGGCACTGGAAACCGAGATACCCGGCGACGCCGCCGCGGTTCGGGGCAGGGTACGTCTTGTCTCTACCGTTCCGGTGGCTCAGGGCTTTGGCTCATCGGCCGGCCTCTGTACCGCCCTCGCCCAGGCGGCGCTTCGGGCGCTGACGGAGAGCCAAGCCGTGGCCGACCGCACGGTCTGGTCGCTGGCAAACCGGCTTGAGCGCGTCTTTCATGGAACCCCCTCGGGAATTGATACCGGCCTGGCGATCCATCAGGGGGTGACCGCCTTCTCCTTCCACGGAGATGAACTCCCGAGCGCCCGCCGCATTGACGGAGGCAACTTCTTCCTGGTGGCTGGATCGGTACCGCGGTCCGCGGGTACCAAAGAGCTGGTTGGAGCAATTGGCAGCCGGATGCGCGAAGGAGACCGGCGGACCGCCGAGTTACTGGCCGAGCTGGGCCGGATCGCTTCCGACGCGTGCGATGCAATACCCGCCGCGGTGGACGTGGCCGGACGGATAAATCTGGCCGGACTCACCGGACGCGCGCACCGCGCGTTGGAGGCGCTGGGCCTGGGAAATGACCGGCTGAACCAGTGTCTGCACCTGGGAATGAAGGCGGGAGCTCTGGGGGGAAAGCTCAGCGGGGCCGGCGGAGGCGGGGCGTTCTACCTGGTCTGTCACGACCGCGAAAGCGCCGCCTCGGTTGCCCGCGGGCTCGCCGAATCGGGCATCGTGGATGCGGAAACCATTCGGAGTGTCGCCATACAGAACGGGGCTACCGCCTGACGACGGTAGCCCCGAATTGGACAGGGTGATTCTCCGGTTGGGAGTTTCACTCCCACCGGTCAATCGGGTCTAGAAATCAAACTTATCGGTCGCGTTGAGCTCGGAAAAGGCCCGTTTCAGGCGCTCGATTACGCCCTTCTCGCCCAGGACCATCCATGCCCGCGGATCGATGTACTTCTTGTTGGGTTTGTCGTCTCCCTCGGGGTTTCCAATCTGTGAGTGCAGATAGGCGTCGTGTTTATCCATGTACTGCTTGATTGGATCGGTGAAGGCCCACTGGGTGTCGGTGTCGATGTTGAACTTGATCACCCCGTAGGAAACGGCTTCGGTGATCTCCTCGGGAGCTGAGCCGGAACCGCCGTGAAAGACCAGGTTCAGCGGCTTGGCGCCGGCCGTCTTGCGGTCGGCGTGCACTTTGGCCTGGGAATGCTTGAGGATGTCCGGTCGCAGCTTCACGTTACCCGGTTTGTAGACGCCGTGGGTGTTCCCAAACGAAGCGGCCACGGTGATGTTTCCCACCGGTGTCAGCGCATCGTAGGCAGCGAGCACGTCCTCCGGCTGGGTGTAGAGCTTGGCGTTGTCAACTTCGGTGTTATCGACGCCGTCTTCTTCGCCACCGGTGACACCGAGCTCGATCTCCAGAACCATATCGATCTTGGCCAACCGTTGCAGATAGCGCTTGGAAATCTCGATGTTCTCTTCCAGCGATTCCTCTGAGAGGTCCAGCATGTGGGAGCTGTAGAGCGGAGCGCCGGTCTGCTTGTACCACGCCTCTCCCGCCTCGATCAGTCCGTCAACCCACGGAAGCAGCTTCTTGGCGCAGTGATCCGTATGAAGGATGACCGGCACCCCGTGCGCCTCGGCAATCATGCGGGTGTGATGAGCCCCGGCGATACCGCCGGCGATGGCTGCTTTCTCGCCGCTGTTGTCCAGATACTTCCCGGCGTTAAAGACCGAACCCCCGTTTGAAAACTGGATGATGATCGGTGCATTTGCTTCCCGGGCCGATCGGATCGCGGCGTTCACGCTGCTTGATCCGATCACGTTCACGGCCGGCAACGCGCACCTGGTTTCCTTACAGTACTCAAACAGCTCGAGCAACTGATTGCCGGTGACCACACCGGGTTTGAGTTTCAGTTTTCCCATTGTCTTTCTCCTCTCTTGTTATGGTGTTTCTCACTCTTGAAATTCGGTTTTTTTGACATCACGGCGAATGAAGGCGTCGCCGCTCCTGAAGACGGCGAACCGTTGCGGTAACCAGCCTCCTCGGCATGAACCGCAGGAAGAAGATCGAAGCCCGGAAGAGGGTGCCGTGGACGGCGACGCGTTTTCCGCGCATTGCGGCACGATACCCATACTCGGCAACGACCCGCGAGCTGGGCATCTTCACCTTCTGGTAAAACGGGACCTGCGTCAACCCCGCCTCTTCCTGGAACCCGCTGGCGGTTGGCCCCGGACAGAGCGCCGTGACCGTGACACCGGACGGTGAGAGCTCTTCCGCGAGCGCCTCGGACAGCGACAGTACGTACGACTTGGTGGCGTAATAGACCGCCATCAGCGGACCCGGCTGGAACGAAGCCACCGACGCTACGTTGAGAATCCGCCCGGACCTCCGCTCGACCATGCCGGGAAGCACGAGCCGCGTCAGATAGGTGAGCGCCGTGACGTTCAGTTCAATCATATCAACCAGCTTCTCCGGTTTGGCCACGACAAACTCCCCGTGGTCGCCAAAGCCGGCGTTATTGACCAGCACGTCGACGGGAATGCCGGTTTCCTGAACCGACCGAAACAGCGAACGAACCGCAGCCCGATCGGTGAGATCGCAGGGAAATACCTGAACCGTGGTCCCACCGGAGCGCAACTCGGTGGCGAGTGCTTCGAGTTGATCGGTTCTGCGAGCCGTTATGAAGAGTTGGTACCCCGCCGCGGCGAATACCCGGGCCAGCTCCAGACCAATACCGCCTGACGCGCCGGTAATGAGTGCGGTTTTGGCGGTTTTAGCGTTCTGCACGGTTTCCGTTCCTGTTCGGCTGGATTGTTTGTACTGTACACCGCTCCCCTTCCTTGTGTCGAGGGGCCGTTGTGGGGTACCATTTCGAATGGAATCGATCTTCACCTTTGGTTCAGGAACCGATCTTACGATGAGCGTGGTCGCGCTTCGCCTGCTGATCAGTCTGGTGCTTTCCGGAGCAATCGGCATGGAGCGGGAACGCGCACGCCAGCCGGCGGGGTTTCGCACGCACATCATCATTTCCACCGGTGCCACGCTGCTGATGTTTCTGTCGATCTACATTTCCCAGGCATACGCAACCGAGGCCGGCAGGTCGGACCCGGGGCGCATCGCGGCGCAGGTGGTATCGGGAATTGGCTTCCTGGGAGCCGGGGCCATCCTCAAGCTCGGGGCCGATATTCGCGGCCTCACCACCGCGGCGTCGTTGTGGACCGCCGCGGCGATCGGGCTGGCGGTTGGGGCCGGTCTTGTGGTTCCGGCAGCGATGGTGGCCGCGATCATTCTGTTCACCCTGATCGTGCTGGAAAAGATCGAAGATCGCTGGTTTCCAAAACACTCAATCAAGCAGTTGCAGATCTTTACGTCCAACAACAAGATTCAGATGCGCGATATCAGCAAGATCCTCAGTGATTCCGGGATTCACGTCCGGTCGTGGAACGTTCAGCACGCCGTGCGCAAGGGGCACACCCGGTTCTCCTACATGATCTACCTGCCCCGCGACTTCGAGTACAAGCGCCTCTACGAACGCCTCGATACGCTCAAAGACGTCTACAAGATTGTGGTGGACGAACAGGGCCGGTGACCGCGGCGCACCGCGGCCGATTGTCCTGAAGCCGGTCGACCTAAACCAGGAGCCCCGGCACCGGAATTCGCGGCAGCTCGACGACCAGATGCGTTCCCTCGCCCTCTTCGGTGGTGAAGCGAATGGAACCGTTGTGTGCCCGGGTGATCAGCCGGGCGATATAGGTGCCGAGTCCGTTGCCGTTTCGCTTGCCAAAGGTCGTGTAGCGCTCAAAAAACCGGTGTCGGATTTCGACCGGGATCACCCCGGCGTTGTGGATATCAATCACGCAGGTGTCACCCGTACCAATCGAAATCGTCACGCTCTCGCCCTCTGACGACGCTTCCACCGCATTGCGAACGAGGTTGACCAGCAGATCCTCCAGGTAGACCTCTTCGCCGTACACCAGAAATACGTCGTTCCAATCAATTGATGCGCCGTTGACCACGAAGTGGAGCTTCACACCCTGGCTCCGCGCAATCCCGATGATTTCCGATCGCACGTCGCTCAGAATGTCGACCAGATTGAGCTCCTGCACCTGGAGCTCGTAGGTGCCCTCTTCCATGCGGACAAAATCCATGGAACTGCTGATCATCGTGTTGAGTTTTTTGCCCGACTCCTGAATCAGCACGGCGAGTTCCCGCTGGTGATCGGTGAGGTCGTCGCGCAGGAGGAGCTCCGTTGCGGTGAGGATTCCGTTGAGCGGATTGCGCAGATCGTGCTGGATAATCCGCTCCACTTCTCCCTTGATCTTCTCGATTCGCGTGCGCTGCTCGATTTCCTCGTTCAACCGGTGAACGGTATGGTGCAGCTGCTCCTCGGCGCGCTTCCGGTCGGTGATGTCCACCACGAAGGTGACCTTCTTCGGACGCTCGTCGACGTCGATGATGTAGGCCGCATCCGCGAGGATGTTCATCGGCGTTCCGTCTTTTCGCTGCACCGTCCACTCACCGCGCAGCTCCCATCGGCGTCCCATGAACTCAGCGTGGAGATTGTCCAGTCGGTGCCGCTGGCTCTCCGGAACCACGATGGTGAAGTGTTTTCCGATCAGCTCCGGCTGCTCGTACCCGTAAAGCCGGCAGTAAGGCGGGTTGACGTACTCGAAGATCCCGTCTTCGCTGGTAATGCAGATGCCCACCGGCGTGGTCTCGATGATCTCGCGCAGACGTTTTTCGCTGCGACCGAGGCTCTCGCGATGCTGATCGTGGATCTGTTGTTTCTGCGCGAAGATCTTGTTGATCGTTCGGATGAGCTGTTGCTGGTCCTGATCGGGGTAGGACTCCGGCTCGACAACCTGATAGCTGTCGTTGACGACCGCATCGAGCAGTCGCATGATTTCCTGCATGTTGTATTGTGCCATTGCTCTGTCCGGTTTCGAGAGTATTTGATAGTATATTCGTGGATCGGCGAAGTGTACACCGACCGACAATCACCCTACCCCCCAGGAGCTACCGGTGAATCAGGACCAGGTCAAGGAGCAGCTGCTCCGTCTCGAGGAAGACGTGGAAGATTTCTTCGTCATTTTTTCGGGGAAAACAAGCAAGAAGGTGAACGGCCTCTATTACCCGAACACCCACGAGATTATCCTGCATAACAAGAACTTTCAGAACGATAACCAGCTCATCTACACCGCCATCCACGAGTTTGCGCACCACGTGCACGCGACGCGTTCTCCCCTGCCGGTCGGACCAAAGCCCCACACCATCGAGTTTCGTCGCATCTTCCACGAACTGCTGGCGAAGGCTGAGAAGCTGGAAATCTACCAGAACATCTTCCGGTCCAATCCGGATTTCATTGCCCTCACCCATCGTATCCGAACGCGCTACCTGAGTGCCGGAGGTCAGCTGATGAAGGAGTTCGGTCAGGTGCTGATTGAAGCGCAGCAGCTCTGCGACCGGCATCACGCCCGGTTTGAAGACTATCTTCAGCGCACCCTCTGCATTGAGACGCAAACCGCCAACAGCATGATTCGCATGCACACGTTCGACGTGCGCCCCGAGGTGGGCTACGAGAACATGAAGATCGTCGCGTCGATTGGGGATCCGGACCGCCGTGACGAGGCTCAGCAGGCCTTTGCCGAGGGAAAGAGCCGGGACGCAGTGCGCGCGATTCTTCGAAGCGGTTCGTCCGAGGAACCCGATCCCACAACCCAGCTGCAGAAGGAGCGTCGGCGGATCGAGCGGACGATTGCGAGCCTGCAGAGCAAGCTCGAAGACCTCGACCGGCGACTGGAACTGGTTTCTCCCGCCCGCGAAAACAGATTGACAGAGCGGGTGTAACGAGTATGCTATGAGTCTATGGCCAGCATGATTGAAAAACTCGAGTTCATCGAGGAACCCGGCGGGAACGCGGAACACAGCCTCACGATGTATTCACTCTCGACGTGCGCCTTTTGCAAGCGGGCGATGGATTTTCTCAGGGACCGAGATGTGGCGTTTCGATACGTTCAACTCGACAAAATCAATCCCATGGTCAAGGCCACGGTGAAGTCGGAACTGAAAAAGCAGTACGACAACCTTCCGGTCTTTCCGGTGCTTGTGATTAACGACGAGCGTGCGCTCTCGGGTTTCAACGAGGAGAAGTGGCGCAACGAGCTGGGGCTCTGATTCAGGGCCTGCGATGAAGCCAAAATCCACGGAAGATGTCTACGAGTTTGTTCGCCGGGTTGCCCGGCATCAAGGGTGGGAGCTCAACCCCGACGACGCGTTTCTGAAAGACGTCGTGGAGGGGCTCAAGGCCAACTATAACCGCCACGGCTACTTTCTCTGCCCCTGCCGCGACGGCGAAGGTGATCGCGCGGCTGATCGCGATATTGTCTGTCCGTGTGTGTACAACGTCCCCGACCAGAACGAATACGGCCACTGTTTCTGTGCCCTCTTCCTGAGTCGCGAGTTTGCACAACGCGGGGGGGTACCCGAGCCCATTCCGGAGCGTCGCCCCGAGTGAGCAGCCGCTACCGCTGAGCGAGCGGGTGCGATCGAATGGCGGTCACGATGGTATCGACCGCGGCGATCAGTTTCCGACTCTGTTCCGCGAGCGCTTCGCGGTCACCGGCACGGGCGGCCGACTCGGTGGCACGCGCCAGCTCGAGTGCAGAACTGACCTTCATCGTGCCGGTTGTGTTGGCAAGAGAGTGCGCGACCGAGCGCGCCGCCTCAAGGTCATCGGACCGCACCGCCGCCGCAAGAGCGGCCTGCCGTTCGGGCGCTTCCTTCAGGAAAATGGCAAAGATCTCCGCGAGTATCTCTGGAGACTGAGCATACGCCCGCACGATGTCGGCGATGGGTGACGCGTCCTGTCTGCTGTTGGCAGAGGAACCGCTCATCATGAGTTCCTCATCTGCGTTGGGTTCATGTCCATGTTTACCTGGCATTCTTTTTTTTTGGAAGTCGCTGCTCCCACGAACGACAGCATATCACGGAGCGGACCGTCCGTCAACATTAGAGCTATTAAATATTTTGGCGCAGGCTTCCGGCCGGCCGGTCTGGCGGTCAGCCCGCGGCACCGCTCTGCTGAAGGCTCCGCAACAAATCGCGCACCTCTTCTGAATCGGGATAGATGTTCAGCGCCGCGGTGCAGTCTTCGATTGCCGTTCGCGCGTCACCCAGTTCGTACCGGAGCTGCGCACGGGCGAAAAGCGTATCAAACTGGAATGCATCTACCTCCAGGCCGCGATCAAAATCGGCAAGCGCTTCCCGATGGTTTCCCATGAGGCGGTGGACCACCCCCCGATAGTAGTACGCCTTCCAGTTGTCGTCGTCGAGCTCGAGGGTGTGCGAGAAGTCGGCTACCGCTCGTTCGTAATCCGACTCCGCGAAGAAGGCCATCCCGCGGTGGATGTGGATGATCGCGCGCACGTAGGGCTTGGGGTTCTGCGTCAGAATCGCGGTGTAGATGTCGATTGCCAGGCGAAACTGCTTCTTGTTGTGGGCGTAGAGCGCTTTCAGAAGCATGTTGTCGACGGAGTCGTGCGCCGAAGCGACCAGAGCCGGATCAAGAATGTCCGGAGGAGTATCCCGGCCGGCAGGGGTATCGGCGTCCTCACTGGGGGTCGAGTGCGTTCCGGTGTGGCGGCCCCCGGTGGCGTCGTGAATCTTCTTCCAGAAGTCCTGCCGGCGCTTGGAGAGTTCCGCCCGCAGCTGGCGCTGATAGTCACGAATTTCCTGAAACACGATGTCGGCCAGCGTCAGGTTCGCGTTCAGGGCGGCGAGTTTGCGCTGCAGGGGCTCATCAAAGGGGGTGAACTCCGCCTTGTAGATGAGCTCGTGTTCCACCTCGGCCCACGCGTCCTGCAGATTGGTACGAAGCTGAATTTCGGCGATGACCTCTTCGTCGAGATGAAAGCTCTCTTCGATGTCCTCGGGCAGCGCCACCAGCAGATGGGTGGACTCGTATCCAAACTCCCGGCTGGAAAAATGAGCACCCTTTCGTTCGATCTCGATGACGCGGAAATGCGCCTGAATGTGACGTTCGATCTCCTTGAGATCCGACATGAAGGGGCAGACAATTCGAACGCCAATGAGATCGGTAATCAGCAGCCGATCAGACTCCTCCCCGTTGTTCCGGATACGACGCAGGAGTTTCTCGTAGAGGCTGTCAAACGATTTCACCCGGTACTTGATGTTTGGCCGGAGTCCCGCGGCCGTCAGCGAATCGCGCAGCCGCCGCTGCAGCTCGTACAACGCCTTGTCGTAGACATCGTGAACGCTCTGGTACCTGCGCTTGAGCTCGGTGCGGCTGCACAGCGGAAGATCGACCCATGTCATTGCGTAGAAGCTCCTGCCAAGGTGGATTGTTCGCCGGAGAGTAGTATATCATGCCACCCGAGAAACCGAAACAGGAGCCTGGTCCGTGAGAAAACCGCAAATCCGTGTTGTTGAGCTGTTCTTTCTGCTTCTGGTAGCCGCCTTCGCCTGGGCGTTCGCCCGGATCATGGCACCGTTCTTTCTCAACGCCTTTCTTGCCCTTGTCTTTTCGGGGCTTGGCTACGGAGTGTTCCGGCGGGTGGAGAACGTGGTGCGTAACCGGCCGGCAGCCGCGGCAATCACGGTGCTCGGCGCCTTTGTCGTCGTGGCAATACCGGTGGGGCTCATCGGGCTCATGATCTACTCCGAGGCGGTCGGCGGATACGCCCGGGTAGTGGAGGCGTGGCCCGATGTGAGCGAACAGCTGTTGGATTTTGATGTGGGTGACTGGCTGCGGAATCTGCCCGCGATTGGAGGGCTCATCACCGAGGCGCCTGAGGTTGAGTTTGCTGAACTGGTGCGAAGCGTATTCGAGGTGAGTTCCGACTTCATTGTCGAGATCTCGCGCCGTTCCTTCGTCAGCATCACCTCCGCCTTGCTCAACGTGGTGGTCATTCTGTTTCTGATGTTCTTCTTCTTCCTGGACGGGCCGCGACTGGTCAAGCGCATCTACGAGTGGGTGCCGCTTCCCGACGCCTACCTCCAGCAGCTGGGAGAAGAAGCACTCCGCACCACGTCGGCCACGCTGATCAGCACGGTGATCATCGGCATGATCGAAGGGCTCTACGGGGCACTCATCTTTGTGGTATTTGGACTCCCATCGCCGGTGCTCTGGGGGGGTGTCATCCTGATCCTCTCCATGATCCCGCTGATTGGCGCGAACATGGTGTTGACGCCCGCGGGAATCATCGTGCTGCTTTCCGGTGACGTCGTGTCCGGTCTCGCCATCGTTGCACTCGGGTACGGTGGCGTGCTCATTACGCAGAACATCATCCGGCCCAAGTTGCTGGGAGACCGGTCGGGGCTCCATCCGGCCCTGGTGCTGCTGGGAACCATCGGGGGAATCGCGTGGCTGGGGCTGATCGGGTTTCTGGTGGGGCCGCTGCTGGTGTCGCTCTTTCTGGCGGTCTGGTCGCAGTTTGCCGGTTACTACCGGGACCAGTATCTGGACAAGCGGGACAACGGGATCGACCCGGGGAATCGTGACGGGGATGACCCGCGGGGCCGCGACGGTTCCCGGCGCTCACGCAGGGCGCGCATCGCCGCCGCTACAACCCGTTCCGGTCTGGAGCCGAGTCAGATGATGCGCCGCCGGAGGACGTCCGGCCGGAAGCGGTCTTCGACGGCCGGCTGAGCCGCGCCTCCAGGGCAGCAACCCGCTTCTTGAGTGCGTGCACCTCGGCGGCAAGCTCGGGATGGTGCGGCGCGTTGCGACGAACCCAGATGCGAAGCAGCACCGCGGCAACGATGCCAACCGCCGCGATGATGAGGATTGGGAGAAACCGTTCCAACAGTTCGTCGAGACCGCGAAGCATGATGTAGAAGTCGTACCCGGACATTCCCGCCATAGCCCTTACCTCCCCGCCAAAGCCGGCATCAGCCGGTCACCGGGGGTCCCGGCGCGTTCAGCCCGGCTTCCATCTGTGCGGCCTGTTGCTCTACGGCGGCGCGACGCGCGTCTGCGTAGGCGGTCAGCGCTTCGGCGAGGCGGCGGTCGGAAAGCGCCAGAATGCGCACCGCGAGCAACCCGGCGTTCTGCGCGTTGTTGATGGAAACGGTGGCAACCGGCACGCCGCGCGGCATCTGTACAATGGAGAGCAGCGAGTCGAGCCCGTCGAGCGACGACCCACGAACCGGTACCCCGATGACGGGAAGCACCGTAAGAGCGGCAACCATCCCCGGGAGATGCGCGGCGCCACCCGCGCCCGCGATAATCACCTGAATTC
>SLTF01000081.1 GCA_007130025.1 Spirochaetales bacterium
CAGGGGTCGACGAGGTCAAGAAGAAAGAGGAGACCGCCGCGCTCGCGGACTACATCGCAAAGCCGGCTCCTGACGCAACCCTCATCCTCACCGCTGATTCACCGAAGGTAGATGGAGCATGGACGAAGAAAATCCCCGCCGACGCACGGAAGATCTTCTGGGAGATGTTTGACAACCAGAAGCAGGCGTGGGTGATCAACGCGTTTCGCAGGCTGGGAGTGACCATCGATTCCGATGCGGCCGACCTCCTGCTCGACATGGTGGAGAACACCACGCGGGAACTGCGCATCGTGGTCGAGCGGCTCTGCGGGTTTGTTGGTCGTGGCGGCACGGTGACCGTTACGGAGATCGAGGAGTTTCTCGCGCACACCAAGGAAGAGAGCACCTTTTCACTCTTTGACGAAATAGCCGAAGGGACGCTGGAATCAGCCCTCGAAGTATGCCAGGCCCTGCTCATGTCGCACGATGCCAATCCTGCCGGTATTCTCGCCGGTCTGGTGTGGCAGTTCAAACGACTCCACGCCTACGCCCAGTTGTTGAATCAACACTTCAGTCCGGCCGATGCCTTCAGTCGCCTGGGTATTCGCAGTAAGCGCAATCAACATACCGTTGTGGTTGCCGTCAAGCGCTATCCGCTTCCCGCGCTTGAGGCCATCCTCGCCCGCGCCGTAGAGTACGAAGCGCTCTTCCGGTCGGTGGGAACGGCGCAGCATCGTGGACTCCTGCAGCAGTTTCTCTTTACGGTGATGGTCGGCCGTGGGGCGCCCCATCTCCCGGCCTCCGTGGTCTACGGTAGCTGATCGGCGGCGTCTCCGCTGCTTCCTCGGGTAACTCCTGAGCTGCGTCTAACTCGTGAGCTGCGTCTTCGGACGATCCTTCGGCCCCTTCCTCCGCCCGAACTCCTGCCAGCGCCCGAATCTGCTCGACCGTATCCCGCGGAATGCCTCCTCGTTCGACCACCACGTCAACCGGCGCATCGGCGATCGCTTCCAGTGAGCCAAAGGCGCGCAGGAGCTGCGCGCTGCGCTTCGGGCCGATACCGGGAACCCGTTCGAGCAGCGACCGGGACACATCCTTGCTCTGCAGGTCTGCCCGGAAAGTGGTGGCAAACCGGTGGGCCTCGTCGCGTACGTACTGAAGCAGTTGCAGGGGAGGTGATCCTTCCGGCAGGCTGAGGGGATCGCTGCGACCGGGGACGAAGATCTCCTCGAGCTTCTTGGCCAGGCCGACCATTGGGGTTGCGCCGATGCCGAGCCCCTCGAGGATCTCCTGCGCAGCGTTGAGCTGTCCCTTTCCGCCGTCGATCAGAATCAGATCGGGGCGGGGGAGGTTCTCGTTGAGCACGCGCTGATACCGGCGGGCGATCACTTCGCGCATCGCCTCGAAGTCGTCGATGCGGCCGTCGAGCGATCGAATGTGGTAGCGTCGGTACTGGGCTCGGTCGGGCACCCCGTTCGAGAAACTTACCATCGAGGCGACCGTGAAGCGGCCGCCGATATGCGCGATATCAAAGCCCTCGACACGCAGCGGCGGACCGGCGAGCCCGAGTACGGCGGCAAGGTCGAGCAGGGCGGGAAGGTTGCCCGTCTCGCGCTTGCGCCGGGCGAGGTCCTGCACCGCGTTTTCTCTGGCCATGCCGAGTACCGAAGCGTCGCGCCCACCGTCGGGAAACTCGATTGCGACCTCCACGCCGTGCTCCTGCCGAAAATAGTGGGAGAGGTCATCCGCCGACACGGGCAGGGGAAGGTAGAGACGAGCGGGCACCGCCCGCTTGGTGTCGTAATATCGCACCACGAACTGCTCGAGGTCCTCTTCTTCGGAGCCAAACACCGAGGCGCGATAGACATCGCTCGCCAGCAGTTTTCCCGAGCGCATCTGAAAGACGACGAAGGTGCACATATCCGCCTCCGATGCGAAGGCGATGTAGTCTCGGACATCGGGATCGAAGTCCACCACCTGCTGGTCGGTCTCGAGGGTGTCGATGGCGCGGATCAGGTCGCGATACTCGGCCGCCTTCTCGAAGCGCAGCTCTGCGGATGCCACCTCCATGTCTTCACGCAGGCGCTCGCGGACGGCGGCGGTCTCGCCGGAGAGAAGGCCGCGAACCCCGTCGACGTGCTCCAGGTAGGCCTCCCGGGTGATCCTACCCGCGCAGGGCGCCGAGCAGCGCCCAATGTGGTGGTAGAGGCAGGGGTGGTCACGGGTGCGAATGGGACCGCGACACTTGCGCAGCGGGTAGAGCCGCTCGATGAGATCGAGGTATCGCTCGATGCTCCCGATGTTCGGAAAGGGGCCGTAGTAGTTCGATCCATCCTGCACGATGGTTCGCGTGCGAAAGACCCGGGGGTAGGGCTCGTTGGTCACGCGGATCACCGGGTAGGTCTTGCCGTCCTTCAGGTCGATGTTGTACCGCGGCGACCAGCGCTTTATGAGGTTGTTCTCCAGGAGCAGAGCTTCGCTCTCGGTTCGGGTGATAACGTAGTCGATTCGGTCGACTCGCTGCACCAGAATCGCGGTCTTCGGATCTTTTCGCCCCGAAAAGTACGATGAGACGCGCGCTTTGAGATTTTTCGCCTTCCCTACGTATATAATGGTGTCGTCGGCGTCTTTCATCAGGTAGACACCACTGCGGGCGGGAAGGTTTCTGATGGTGTCACGGAGCGATGAGGCCGGGCTTGTGCCGTGTTCCATACGTGCCGATGATAGTGTACAGAAGAATGGAGAGAAAAGGAATAACCATCGCGTTCGCATTTGCTCTGCTCGCCGTTTCGGGGCTCTCCTCGCTTGAGGAACGCGTGCAGATTGGCGGCGAAGCCGGTTGGGACGGACGCCTCCAGATCGAGCACAATCTTGTGCGTCGCCCCGGGTTTCGGGGCCGGCTCGATCTCTATCTGCGAGACGCACGGGAGCCGGTTGGAGAAACCACCGACCTCCTGCTCACCTTCGATTCCCTTCCCGTGACCGACGAGGCCGGCCGCTATCGGGTATACGCTTCGGCGCCGGAGATCAGCAGCGACCTGCGGCGAATTGGAGCGGCGGCCGCGTTGTTCCGCGCGGGGCGCGGCAGCATCGAGCTCGAGCCGCTGTCCGCTCCGGGGCAGTCGGCCATGTTCACCCCCGGAACCTTTCAGCAGTCGTTTGACATTTCGTTCTGGCTCTCTCCGTCGCTCCTTCAGGACGGGGAAGAGCTCATCGCCTGGGAGGGATCGCTCCGCCGCGCCGGCCGGATCGAGTCGCAGCGCCTGCGGGTTACCGTCGAGAACCGCCGACTGGTGTGGGAGTTCGCGAATATCTTCATCGACCCGCGGGGCTCTCAGCCGGTGATTCGGCTTACCAGCTTTGCCGGGCTCGTTCCCCGTCGGTGGCAACATCATCGACTGCGCTACGACGGCATCACCGGTCGCCTTGAATACCTGATAGACGGTGTTCCCGAAGGCTTCGCCTACCCAACCACCACCGGCGACCCTCGCGGCGATCTCTTCGCCGCGTATATCGGAGAGCTCGGTCGTGAGCGATTGCGCATTGGGGCCGGCTTCTCCGGTGCAATGGACGAGTTTCGGATCTCCCACCTCCCGCGTCTTCCCCGCATCGATCCGTTCATCGCTCCGGTGCGCCAGGAGCCGGGACGCTTCGAAACCACGCCGATACCGCTCGGACCGCGCCCCGCTCGCGTCCTCGGTATCAACGCGGTTGCCCAGACTCCGGGGGACAGCGATCTGGCCTACTTCTACCGCGTGGGCAACGCGATTACGGC
>SLTF01000016.1 GCA_007130025.1 Spirochaetales bacterium
GCACCGCGGTCATGTTGTCTTTGTTGGTTGCAAAGTACGGCGAGACAAACCCGCGATCAAACTGCATACCCTCGACAAACTCGGTCGTGGTCTCGATGGTCTTGGACTCTTCTACCGTGATGACGCCGTCTTTCCCAACTTTCTCCATGGCACCGGCAATCTCTTCACCGATCTCCATGTCGTTGTTGGCCGAAATGGCGGCAACCTGAGCGATCTCTTCCTTGTCCTTGATGACCTTCGACATCTTTCCGATTTCGATGACGGTTGTTGCAACCGCCCGATCGATGCCGCGCTTGAGGCCCATCGGGTTAATCCCGGCAGCAACGCTCTTCAGTCCCTCTTTCACGATGCTGTACGCGAGGACGGTTGCCGTGGTGGTTCCGTCTCCGGCAATGTCGTTTGTCTTGGTGGCCACTTCCTTGAGGAGTTGCGCACCCATGTTCTCCAGCGGATCTTCAAGCTCCACTTCTTTCGCGACCGATACGCCGTCCTTGGTGACGGTAGGAGCGCCAAACTTCTTGTCCAGCAGCACATTCCGTCCTTTCGGACCCAGCGTGACCTTCACCGCATTGGAAAGCTTTTCCACCCCGCGGAGCAGTGATCGGCGTGCCTCTTCGTCGAACGTTAGTTGTTTTGCCATATCAACACCCTCTCTCTTTATTCTTGCAAGATTTTTTCCACACGTGATTGAACAGGTGGTTGTTGCTTGTTCGCACGAAAGATACATACGATCGGCGACTTCATCAACTGAATTTTTCAACAAATCGATGTCGACGGCTCGATTGTTTGAATTTTCCGCCGCCTATGGTAGAAATAGCGGGATGAAGCGACTGTTCACACTCGCCCCGATCGTATATAGCCACGATCCCGCCTCTCCTGCAGGCGAAGACGGCGTAGCCGGTGCAGTGCGCGAGCTGACTTCGCGGCCCGAGTTCAGGGAGGGAGGAATCACCTGGAGCTTTCCCGCTCGTTGGTTGGAGCGCAGTGATGCGCCGCTTGGACCGGCCCTTGACGCCGTCCGCGCCCGCGTCTCGTCCGGGGTCGACGCGCTGGCCCCGTGCGGCTACAGCGGCTGCCACCACGGAGCCCTGCTTGCCGGCGAGCTGGAGCGAGAACTCGGGTGGGCGATCAAGAACCCGTGGGGCAGCGGCCTTCGCCCTTCGTTTGCAAACCGGCCCTCGATCCTCTTCTCCACCCGCATCGATCTTGCCCGGGAGCAGGCGCTCGAGCGGTATACGTCGACCGTCGATATCTTTATCTCCGGCGTGCAGCGCGCATCCGCTTCGCGGCTCGACGACCTGCTGATCTATCACGACCGGCTCGCACACCGCATGTCCGCCGTCTCGGTAGGGCGCACGCCGGTTCGGCAACGAACCGTAACGCGACGCCGGCTTTCGACGATCTTGCGGGCTCGGGAGGCAGTGGTTGCCGTGCTGATTCCTGTTGAGTCCGCGGCCGATCGCAGCGGGGTGCACGAATTTCTGGCTCTCCTCGATCAGCTCCGGCGGCGCCGTACCCTTCGGCTCTCGGCCATCGACGAACCGTTGATTCTGCAGTGTGATGTTGATCACCACGCCGTGCCCGAGATTGAACCGGCTGGACCTCAGCATCTCTCGCTTGACGCCGAACGCGCTGCACGCGGCGCAGGGCGTCTGCGCGCGGGAAGGGCCACCATCGAGGCCACCCGAAGCCTGCTGGTGTCGCTTGCCGACGCGCGAGGCGGTGCCGCGGGTCAGCGCGAAACGCCGACCACCCATCCGCGGGAGTACATCGCCAGCATGATGGGTGATGCCTTTATCTCGGACGACTCCATGACCGTCTCGTTTGAAGGCGGAAATCTACGGGGTATCTCGGACGACGAGGGAGCACTCCTGCTCAACGAGGCAACCGCAGGCTGGGTGGAAACCGAGCGCAAACGCCACATCTTCACCATTTCGAGTGCGTTCTCCTACGAGGCGGAACAGTGCCGGGGGCTGTCCACCATGGCAACCGCGACGGGAATGGCGGGATCAACCGCGGTTCGCATGGATGCGAGTTTTGTGGAGGGGTATCCGTGGTTTGTTCTCGACATTCGGGTTGATACCCCGCCGCCCGGACCGGCGATCAAATCACTGACGCCGCTGGTGGTGGGGTTAACCGACTGCCACTCCGGCCAGTGCGTGGAAATCGAAACCCTCTACCCGGACGGAGAAGTTGGCCACACCTTTCTGGAGGGCAGCCGCCGGGAAAAAACGGTGACGGTGTGGGGTGCGCTGTTCCGGTTTCGATGGAGCGACCGTTGCCTCTCCATTGGTTACCCTGCCCGTCACGGCAAGACCCTTGCCCCAATTACCGTGCGGATGATCCCCCAACGCCGCGGGCGATCCCGGATTGAACTCCACCCGGCGGGATACTACGCCGCGGATTCCCCCGAGCTCATTTCCGCGCGGTCGTATCGGGTAACGTTTTGCGTTGCGCCCGGCGAGCCGGATGAAGCCGGCATTCTGCATCCCCCGTCGACGCTGCTTCACTGTTTGTCGCCCGACGAGGAAGAACGCGACGCATAAGCCACCTGGTCCGGTTGTAACACCCGAAGGGTGCTTCCGTCGGACCGCGCAACCAGCAGTTCACCGTGGTCGCCAATCCCCGCTATCCGCCCGGAACTGCCGTCCGCACAGGTCACCCCGTCTCGAAAGAGCCGAGCCTCCACCCTGCGGCGCCAGTCGCTGTCCCGCAGATCGCGGCGCAGCAGATCGAGCAGCAGCACCAGTACCGCTCGAAGCTCATGGCGCCGCCCGGTAGCCAGGGCAAGCGACGTGGGAGGGAACGCCGCCGACTCAACCGCAAAGCGTTCCTGATTGAGATTCAGCCCGATACCGATATGGATGCGGCCACCGCGCCCCTCGCACAGAATGCCGCAGGTCTTCGCGCCGTGAATCAGGATGTCGTTGGGCCACTTGATCCAGACGGCGCCGGTCGCGGCACCAAGCTCGATTGCGGCGGTGGCAACGGCAAGCCCTGCGCGCAGTGGAACCGAGCCAACCGCGTGCGAGCCCTCCGGCACCGCATCCGCGTCATCGACCAGGAGGGTGAAGAGCAGGTTCTCGCCCGCAGCGGCGTGCCACACCCTTCCCTCGCCGCGACCCCGTCCCGAGGTCTGCTCATCCGTCACCAGAACGGCGCCGGAGGGGAGTTTGTCGCCAAGGAGGCGCGCGTCATCCATGGTTGTTCCCGTCGAGCGACACCAGAGGATCGGGGCATCGTGCAGGGGAGAGCGTTCGGGGAGGAGGGTGTAATGATCGAGCAGCATGATCCACAGTATACGCGATCGCTCGATTGCGGGGCGACCGGAAAACCGGCATACTCACCGAATATGAAAGAGAGTCATCCATGAGAGAGAACCCGTTCCGCACCGGACTGGAACAGTCGCGCCGAAGCGAGCCGGTTACCGTGGTGATATTTGGCGCCACGGGCGACCTTACCCGCCGAAAACTGCTACCGGCGCTGCTGTCGCTCTTTCGTGCCGGCGTAACCCGCTTGCAGGTGGTGGGGTTTGCCCGCCGCAGCTGGGGGACGGAGGGGTTTCGCGAGCGCGCGCATGAGTACCTCGCCGATGCTCCCGACGTGTCCGACGAGCAGCGCTCTGCGTTTATTCAGACGCTCAGCTACGTGGAGTCAAGTTTTGATGATGAAGCGGGGTATCGCAGGCTCGCCGATGAGCTGACGGGCAACTGCCTCTATTATCTGTCAACGC
>SLTF01000429.1 GCA_007130025.1 Spirochaetales bacterium
GAACGCGGCTCAGCGAAGTGGAAACCATCTTTACCATGAATCAGATGAGCCGAGGTCCGGTTCATTTTGGATCGCGGCTGCTCTTTCTGCCGGACGGCACCCTGCTGGTGACCATCGGCGACCGGGGGCAGATGCAGCGCTCGCAGGATCAGAGCGATCATGCGGGAAGCACCATCCGCATCAACGACGACGGCTCGGTGCCGACAGATAATCCCTTTGTGGGGCGATCGGGGATTGCGCCGGAAATCTTCACCTGGGGTAATCGTAACGCCCAAGGTATGACCCTGCAGCCGGGTGCCAACCGGGTATGGCAGAGCGAGCACGGCCCGCGTGGTGGCGACGAGTTAAATCTGATTGAGGCGGGAGCCAATTACGGGTGGCCCGTGGTCTCGTATGGGCGCGACTACCGTACCGGAGAGCAGATTGGACAAGCGGCACCTCGCCCGGGAATGGTCGATCCGGTGGAGACCTGGTCCCCGGCGGTAGCGCCGGGAGGGATTGCCTTCTACACCGGTGACCGGTTTCCGGGATGGAGCGACAATCTCTTCGTGGCATCGCTGGTGCAGCGCAAGCTGATCAGGCTGGAGCTGGACGGTACCCGCGTGCGACACCAGGAGGAGCTGTTGGTAAACCGGATCGGTCGAATCCGGGACGTTGCCTCGGGCCCGGATGGGTACCTCTACCTGTTGACCGACGAATCACGCGGAGGGGTTTACCGGCTCGAGCCCAATTGACGCAAACGGTCCGCGTACTCCTGGTAGCGCATCATCGCCGGCTCAGTGCCGGTCGCTGCCGGGTCCGTGAGCACTACCGCGTTGCGGGTCTGTTTGGCGCTGTAGAGGGCTCGGTCGGCGATCTCCATCGCTGCATCAACGGAATCAGCGCCGTCGGCCTGGACGACGCCGATAGAGAAGGTGCCGCACGGTTCCCCACGATCGTCGGCGATTTCCCGGATGGTGGTCCAGTGCTCGGCGGTGGCCACGCGCTCTTGCTGCGCGTATCGCAGCCGCTCGGCGAGTAGCACCGCGTTGTGCAGAGGCGCCTGAACCATGAGCACAATTTCCTCTCCTCCGTACCGAATCCCCACGTCGTGACCCAGGCGTATGCTGTCAAGGAGGGCTGCCGCGCTCTCCCGCAGTACGTCGTCACCTTTTTGATGACCAAGGGTATCGTTCACCCATTTGAAGTGGTCAATATCAACCATCAGGAAACAGAGCGGACGCTTTTTCGCTTTGAGTTCGGCAAACTGGCGGGGGAGCTGTTTGAGATAGTAGTTTTTGTTCTTCAGTCCGGTCAGCTCATCGAGAAACGATGTCGCTTCATTCTCCGCAAGGCGGGCGCGCAGCAGCTCCACCGAGTCCCGGCTTCGCTCCGTTTGCTCCTTTTCCCATGCGGTACGCTCGCTCTCGGTGGACACTACGACGTCGGCTGATCGCCGCCGCAGGAAGCTCTGCTCGTCTCCGAGGAGATAGCGGTAGAGATCGACCACCCCGCGCATCGCGTCAAAGAAGAACAGCTGCGAAAGTTTTGGTATCTCTTTGATCGAGCTATAGTACTTGGACTCTACGTAGCGCTTCAGCTGCCGGGTAACCGGTTTCATATCAGACGACGACACGGAACCATGGCGCGCAAGATCGACGAAGGGTTTTCGCTCAAGCTCCTGGTAAATCCGAGCGCCAATCGGGTCATCCCGCTTCACCAGATCCTGACTGATGTCCTGTCCCAGCTCCGACAGCAGGCCGTGCAGCTCGTCGACCACCGCGTGTACGCCTGCCGCGTGTGCGACCGACTGGGGCGGGTCCGGTTCTCCCGCCGCGGTGGGGCGGGTGTGGTAGTCCCGAAACACCATACGCCGATACTCCATTACTTCCTCGCGCAGGCTGCGGCCTAACACGCTGTCAGGAAAGGTTTTGGCGTAGGGCTCTCGATCGCGGATCCCCTTGGAGTACGCGGTCACCGCGCGAAGGTAGGGAGTGAAGATTGCGGCGTAGGCCGTGTTCCACCTTGAACGAATACGGGCGACTGTTTCGGCGGTACCGTCGCGAAGGGTGAGCTGTTCGAGGTTGTTCTCGTCGATGCTGTTGATCAGGTTGTCGATGACCCGATGCAGAACCAGAACCGGTTGCATGGGATCCTCCGCGGCAACCGCCTCGATGTCGGTTCCTGGATCATCGAAGGTGAGGGTTCGGGAGAAGACGCGGGTGGCGAAGTAGGGAAGCAGATACCGATTCTGTTCGATTCGATCGATGCCGGACTCCGGAAAGAGCGTCTCGAGCACCGAGAGCGCACCATGAAATCTCCGGGAAAACCCCGCGCTCTTCTCGAGTTCCAGCTCGTCGAGTTCCCGTCGCTTTTCTTCGATCAGCCTCAGCTCCCGTACCTTTGTCTCCCTCTCGGCAAAGGCGCTGACACTGAGAACATCGGCATCGGTAAGCCCGGCAAAGCTGAGCAGGAGCGACCGTTTTTCCGGAGTGTTGTCCTGGAGCTCGTAGAACCGTCCGATGGCACGCAAGGCAACCGGGTAGAGTTCCTGCTTGAATCGGGAAAGCTGCTCAAGGGCGCCGAAAAACAAATTTCGGGAGGTCTCAAGGTCCCGTGCGGAGGCCGGGCGCGCGTACGTGGCGACAATGTCGCTCCCCACCGCCAGGATTTCCGCAACGGTTCGACGGGTAACGTCCTCGGTAGTGAGAACCAGCCGGTAGAGTTCGCGAGTTGGACGGACCAGCTCCATTGCGTCGGGAATCCGGCCTTCCAACAAACCTGCCTCCAGGCTTGCCAGCGACGCGTGCAGTCGCTTCTGCGGGTCGCTGAACCGGGAGAGATACTCCAGTGCGAACGGATTGCGCCGGCGGTACGCTTGAATCACCGTTTCGTGACCGCTCTTCGAAAGATCTCCCAGCAGATGGCGGGAGGACCGGCGCAAAGCGCCGAGGGTGTCGACCAGACTGAACTCACGCACCGATACCTGTGCGTATCCGTGGGGCGTCGTCAGTTCTCGGATGAGCCGTGGGTGAACCAGATCCGGTATTGATGGGCGAAACAGCGAAAGGAAATCATGCCACCTTTGGGGGAGGCCGGCGATAAGCAGGCCCTGGCGAACGCTCCACGCGTTGAGCTTCCGCCGGAGTGCGGCCGCGGGACGAGCGGCTTGTTTGATCACTTCCTGCTGCTGGTGCCGTGCAGTACCGTCTCCCGAGAACAGGGTGTCTGGAAGCGTGCGTTCCACCTCTTCGATCGTTGGGGGCCGCTCACGGCGGATAACGCCCGCGCTGCGTGAACCGGAGCGATTCATCTTCTTGATCGCTTCGTCCATGCGGCGGACGGCCGCATCCTGACCGTACCCTTTCTTTCTCAGGCTTTCGTAGACGCGATCGATCTCGGTTTCCGGTACGCCGCGATCAAGGAGACGATGGTAAAGGGTTTTATGTTCTTTGCTCATCGGTGTATCGCTGCTTGCGATATACATACAGTAGTGCAAACACCGAGGGATTCCAAGTGAAGTGGTGCGAAAATTGTGCTCTCAGCAGCATCTTACCGCTCTGAGCGAAAAAGCCCTCACAAGCCTCTGTCTTCGGGTGCCCTACGCCGCGAGATGAGCCGGTATCACCCCCGAGGGGAGCGCTACCACGGTCTTGCTCCGGCGTCCGGTGCGAAAATCCACCGCAGGCGGGTTCTCGTGCTCGTGCCGCCAGATCTTGCGCATCCACCCCGCCTTCTGTGTCA
>SLTF01000200.1 GCA_007130025.1 Spirochaetales bacterium
ACCTACCTCAGCAGCTACTTTCGTAACCTCTACCACCTGATCAAGTACGTGGACACGCAGAGGATTCTGTCGAAGAAAGAAAAGATCCAGTATATGAACATCGTCAGGGCGCAGCTGTCGGACTCCGAGCTTTGGCTTCTCTACTTCAACGTGGTCTCCCGCTTCGGGCGGAAGTGGCTGGAACACCGCTACGTCGAGAAGTACCGGCTGCTTCGCAACCTCCCTCGGGGATTCTGCGCGCCGTTTGACCCCGAAGAACGGTTTCCTACGGTCTTTGCGGCCGGATAGTCTCGACCACCCGCCGCTTCGGCCGGTTGGCGATGGTTACCCCGGTGATCACCAGCGCCGCCGCAAGACCGTGATGCAGCGCGATTCGCTCGCCCAGCAGGACGGCGGCAACCAACACTGTGACCACGGGGATACCATTCAGAAACACCGCCGACCGTGCAGCGCCCAGCCGCGCGACCGCGAAGTTGTAGCTGAGGAAGGCCCCCAGCGTTGCACCTACCACCAGAAACGCCATGGCGCCGATTCCGGCTGCGTCCGGGGCCGGCCATCCGCCGCGAACCAGCAGCCAGACCAGGCCAGGCGAGAAATAGAGCGAACCATAGAGGATCTGGAATGCGGTGATCTGCAGGGTGGAGAGCGAGGCCGAAAGATGCCGCGCCAGAATGATGTAGCCGGAGGCCGACAGGACGGCCAGGAAGATCAGCACGTTTCCCAGTGCGCTCCCTTCGCCGATACTCGTTGCACCGTCCCACACCGACAGGAGAACGATCCCCACAATCGAAAGCAGCGCGCCGATCCACCCCCGAGGCGAAAGGGGTTCGTGCAGCACAATCGCCGCCAGGACCGCCACTACCACCGGGACCGATGCGATGATGATCGACGCACTCGACGCGGTGGTGCGCTGGAGTCCGGTGGTTTCAAACAGGAAGTAGAGCCCCGGTTCGAAGAGGGCCATCAGGGCGAGCTGCCGATGGTTCTTTGCGGTAATGCGGGGCAACCTGCTGGTCAGAAGAATGATCCCAAAAATCACGCTCGCCGCGGCGAAGCGGAACACCACGTAGGCAACAAACGAGAAGCTCTCCAGAGCGATCTTGGTGGCCACAAACGAGCTGCCCCAGAGCAGAACGGCCGCCAGCACGGCAAAAAAGGCGGCCGGGGTGATGGAGTGTACGGGTTTCACGATCAGGCGATGCTACCGGGAACCGGCGATTGTGTCAAAGCATCGATGCCGGTAGCCATCTCGGGCGCCTGAATCGAGCGAGCCTAACTCGCGCGGACCGCCGAGATCGCGTGCCCAAAGCGCTTTGCCTTGGTTGCAAGGTATCGCTGGTTCTCGGGGTGGTGGCCGATATTCCACGACACCGCGGTGGTCTTGATGCCGGCGCACGCAAGCGCTTCGAACTTCTCCGGGTTGTTGGTTGCAAGTCGCGCCCGCGTGATTCCGAGCGAGCGGAGAACAGCTCCTGCCGCGGCGTAGTTTCGCTCGTCGGGGCGGTGGCCCAGCTGAACGTTGGCGTCGTAGGTGTCGGCGCCACGGTCCTGAAGCCCGTACGCACGGTACTTTTCCACCAGTCCGATGCCGCGCCCCTCCTGTCGCAGATAGACCAATACGCCCGGCTCTCTACCGATTGCTTCAAGCGCGGCGTCCAACTGTGGCCCGCAGTCGCATCGGGTAGAACCAAAGGCCTCACCGGTCAGGCACTCGGAGTGGAGGCGCACGAGGGGAGCGGTTGCGTGCCCGGAGCCGTTGGAGCCGTTCGCCGCGCTCTGTCCGTTGCTCGTGGTTTGGTCGAGCGAGCTGATGGTCACCAGCTCCCGGCAACCCGGGTCATCGCTGAGCCAGACGGTGGAGGTGAAGTTTCCAAAGCGGGTTGGGAGTGCTACGGTTTCACCCTGCCGGACAACCGCGTCGCCGGTGCAGGAGCGGAAGTGAACCACATCTTCCACGCTGACCACCGGGAGCCTCCACTTCTGCGCAAGCTCGGTGATGCGGGCGCCGCGCGCCATGGTCCCGTCGTCGTCCATCACTTCGCAGATAACCGCACTGGGGCTGAAACCGGCAAGTCGCGCCATATCGCATCCTGCTTCGGTATGACCTCGCCGGGCGAAGACCCCGCCGGGTTGCGCGACAATTGGAAACACGTGACCCGGGCGTGCGAGCTGGGACGGATCGGTTGCTTCAGCGGCAACAAGGCGCATGGTGACGGCGCGATCGGCCGCGGAGATACCGCTTGCCACGCCGGACGCTGCATCGACGCTGATGGTGAAGGCGGTTCCGTGCAGCGCGCTGTTGTTCACCTCCTGCGGTCCAAGCCCCAGTTCCGCGGCACGCTCCACGGTGATTGTCTGACAGATCAGACCGCGACCCTCACGGGCCATGAAGTTGACGTCATCGGCAGTGACCCGATCAGTCGCCATCAGAAGATCGGCCTCGTTTTCACGATCGAAATCGTCCACCACGAGTACCATTCCGCCCTGCTTCAGCTGCGCAAGCGCGATCTGTACCCGTTCCAGAATGTTGAGGGTTTCTTGTCGAATTGTCATGCCGGCCTCCAGGTCTGCATCATGAGAATGATGGTCGGTCCCCCGGGGTTAGTGAACGCGAAAAAAAACGCCCCGACTCATCGCATCACGATGAATCGGGGCCGTTATACAACGAGGCTACCGAGATGCAGCCTGCGCATGCATAACCGATTTTCTCTCATCCGGACTCTACCGTCGGCGCCAGAATTTCACTGGCTCAGCAGTTGCCGTGTTCACGGAACCGCTCGCGGGCTTTCACCGCCGGTCGGGAATTGCCTCGAAAGGCTCACCCTGCCCCGAAAACCGATTTCGCACTAATAATATCGAAAATCATGGTCTCCCGTCAAGCGCGACGCATGGATCGCTCCGCGTTGGTCAGGAGCGACATGCGAGCCAGTCGCCGTTCTCCTCATAGTCTTCGATGACCGTGGGGGCTCCGGCGTCGGAAAACGATCCCAGGAGGTTGACTACGTCCCGCTTCATGAGTGTCAGGCAGTTTTGCACGAGGTCATTGCGAAAGCCTCGCGCTCCGAGGTCAACAACCATCTGCATGGAGATAACCCGACCCAGGATCCTGCCGAGATCGACCATCTTGCGCTGCGCGGTACCGGTATCGATCGAGAAGGAGAGCAGCGATGTGAAGTGATCGGCTACGCGACTGGTGAGATCAAAACTGCTGAGAAAACGGGCAAGGTTGGTCTCTTTCATCTTGTTCATGGACTTCAGCACCGCTTCGGCAATCTGCTGGTAGAGGATGTCGTTGGATCCTTCGAAAATCTGAAACGGACGGCTGTCGACAACCGAGCGTCCCGCGATATGGTCGAGCCGGTATCCCTTCGCGCCAACCAGCTGCAGCAGAGATTGCGCCGCCGACTGCATGAGGTCGGTGACCACGGATTTGATGCTGTTTGCGGGCAGGGCGTCGTTGGAACAGTCGTGGTCGATGGTGGCGACCTCCGTCGTGTAGGCGCACATCGCAGAGCAGGTGGTGAACGCAGCCTGTAAATCCGCAAGGCGATCCTGAACCTGGTCGTATTCGCTCAAGGGGCGGCCTCCTACCATACGCGATCGGCAGTGGGAGATTCCTTCGTCCAGAAGTCGTTTGAGATATCCCATCGCCATGCCCGGGAACTGGAGCCGGCTGCGGTGGAGGAGATCAAGAAGCATCCGCACACCCGAGGTCTGTGGGGCAAAGCGCCGTTCCTCCGGGATGATGGTGTCGATTCGGTTGCGACCGTAGGGGATTGGATAGAGGCCCAGGTTGTCGAAGTACTCTTCCACATCGATACCACCCAAGGACCGATCCCAGACGAAGAAGCTGATTGCGCGCTCGAGATCCCCCCGTTCCGATTCGCCACGGGCGGTGAGTAACCAGTAGTCGGCCTGGCCCGTGAGACCTCCCCAGTGTTTGGTGCCCTGGATACGGAACCCGCCGTCCACGGTACGGAATCTGGTACGCATTTGCAGCGCGTCGGAGCCGTAGTCGGGCTCCGTGATCATGAGCCCGCCAAGCGCATTTTCGCTCAGAAATCGGGGAAAGACGTCGGCTTGAACCGACTCAGCAGCGTAACGGGATACCGGCTGCAGAAAGAGGGCCCCGTTGATTCCCATGGTCAGGGAGAACGCCAGCGATTCGTACGAGCAGGTCTCAAGAAGGGAGAGACACTCCCCGGTATCCTGCCCCCGACCACCGTAGAGCCTGGGGATAAAGACCGAAAGTGGCTCGGTTTCGAGAATTGGGGACAGGAACTCAGGAGTCATGCCCCGGGAGCCCTGGTCGATCGCGGGGTCCGCGAACGCAGAACGCACCCTCTCGCGAACGCGTTCGATGAACTGGGAGAAGGGAACCTGGTTTGTCATAGTGTTATCGGTTGGATTGGTATTCATTTCGTTTTCCAGAAGACAAGATAGAGACTCAGCAGAGAGCTTCGATAGTTGACTATAATGTACTGGGAATTGGGGTAAGTGTCGAGCGACTGGACGCGCTTTGCTCGATTGAGTATATTCTGCAGAACAAAATCGTTGTCTGGAAAGAGAATACCGTTTTTATGAAATTGCTGACATTGTTGATGATCTCGGTTCTGGCTCTGAGCGCGTGCTCGGAAGCTCCCGAAGCATCTCATTTTGACCTTGAGCAGATCATCGAGCGTGGACACCTCAACGTGATTACCATGGCCGGTCCGGTGAGTTACTTCGTCTATCGTGGACAGCCCATGGGGTACGAGTTTGAACTCATCAACCGGTTTGCGGACTCTGTCTCATTGCCCGTGCGGCTGGTTCTTGCCGACTCGATCGACGAGATGTTCGCCCTTCTGGAGGCCGGAGAGGGCGATATGATTGCGTATCGGCTGGCCGTCACCGCGGAGCGCCGCGAGCGGGTGGCGTTTTCCGACCCGCTGCACTACAGCCGTCAGGTTCTGGTGCAACGCAGGCCCGCCGAGGCGACGAGGCTCACCCGGCATCAGATTGAAGAGCGCATGATCCGAAATCCGGTTCACCTGTCGGGACAAACGGTGCACGTACGAAGCGGAGCCCATTACGCGGAGCGGCTGCACCATCTTTCCGCGGAAATCGGCGGGGAGATTGCGGTGGTAGAGGCCGACCCTTCACTCTCCACCGCGGACCTGATCGCAATGGTGGCCGCAGGTACCGTTGAACTCACCGTTGCCGAACAGGATATTGCCCTGCTTTTCGCCGCGGCGGTTCCGGAACTCGACGCGGCGACGCCGGTGAGTCTTGAGCAACAGATTTCGTGGGCGCTTCGGCCCGACGCTCCCGATCTTCTCGCAACGGTCAACCACTGGCTCGAGCGCGAACGGCAACACGCCGATTTCTTTGTGATTCATCGCAAGTATTTCGTTGATTCCCGATCATTCTCCAATCGCATCAACAGCCCCTTTCTGGCGTACGAGCTCGTTTCGACCGGCCGTACACCACGCGTCGCACCGGCCATCTCGCAGTGGGACGACCTGCTGCGCGCGGAGGCTGAGCGCATCGGGTGGGACTGGCGGCAACTCGCGGCGCTGGTTCACACCGAATCACGCTTCAACCCGCGTGCTCGATCGTGGATGGGGGCGATGGGATTGATGCAGCTGATGCCCGCTACCGCACGCTATTTTGGCGCGCTCAACCCGTTTGATCCAGCGCAGAACGTACGCGCCGGCGTTTCCTTTCTGGAATGGCTTCAGCACTACTGGGGCGAGCGGATTGAAGACCCGGAGCAGCGTCTGCGTTTTATCATCGCCAGCTACAACGTGGGGCAAGGCCACGTGGAGGATGCGCGTCGCCTGGCGAGTATCCACCAGGCCAACCCCGACGTCTGGCACGCTGGAGTCTCGGACTTTCTGCTCGCCAAGGCTGATCCTCGCTACTACACGCACGAGGTGGTGCAGTTTGGGTTCGCCCGCGGGAGCGAGCCGGTTCAGTTTGTTGAGCGGATTCTTTCGCTGACCGAGCACTACCGGCGATTTTTTGACTGACTCTGTTGCGATTGCGCCGACCGGTGTATACTGACGGGAATACGGGTATCGTGTGGAGCGAAGAATGCACCGTTCATATGGCAGGCTGAGGCGCGCGGGATACGCAATCGTTCTTCTACTGATCGCTCCCGTTTCCGGTATGCCTGCCCAGACAATCCCCTCGGTTGCTGAAGCCTCAATCGGAGCCCGCCTGCAACTCGCCGGTCAGATCGTGTACCGCATCCCCGCACGGGAGCAGCTTCAGCCGTGGGCCAATCCCAACGGACTGCAGCCGGCGGCTGCCGTGACTGATTCTTCCGGACAGTCGCGGTCGCTGGGAACGGTTTCCGCTTCGGGAGGTCGGCTGGCGGTGGCGATCGACCCGCCACCGGAGAACGTCCTGATTCCCGTTTCTGAGTATCTCAGCGAGTTGGTGGTTCTGTTTACTGGTTCGTTTTTTGGACCGGTGCCGGTGCGGCCAACCGCGGACAACCCCGAAGCACGGGTGGTGCAGATTGGCGAGCTGGCCGTTCGCACCCCCTCAGGGGAGACAATCGGCGTGATTCATCGCCGGGCGGAGACTCGCACTTCAAACTTCACGACCTACTGGATCTACAGCGACCGCGACGTCAACATCTCTGCTGTCGCGCAGGCGCCCGGCGTTGAGGGTGACATCGATCTGCGCCTGAAGCAGGGTTGGAACCGAGCCATCTACGGGCTCATCTTCATCCGCGGGCAGGTGGGCCGCATTTCGCTTCGCAGCGCGGCCGAGCCCGCAGGACTGCAGTGGATCTACTGGCAGTGGCGTGAGTGACCGGCCGCGCCCGCCCGTCAGGGACTGACCACGCGCCTCTTACTCACGTTCTGTCTATTCTCAAATATCCGCGTACTCGTCGTAGAAGCGGCGCATGGCGCGTTCACCGCGGCGGTCAACGTACAGCAGCACTCCAGGGTGGGGTTCCACCGCTACTCGTGAACCGTTGGTGATCGCGCGGAACTGAGCTCTGGTCAGGGTTACCGTGAGGCGCTCGGTCACCGGTTCGCGGAACCCACCGGACTGCGTTGGGTTGGGATCGCGAAGCCGAAGCAGTTCGCTGCCCACCCGGATCAGTACCACGCCCTCCATGAAGCGCCACTCTGGACCGGTGAAGACCACAGACAGGACGTACGCGTTACCACTGCCGTCTCTGGGGTCCACCACACCGAGCTCGACGGTGTCGCTGTCGTCCCGGTAGACCACCAGTCTATGGATGAGGTAGTCATCGCCGGAGCGGCTGGTCTGGACCTGATAGCTGATCGCCCCGGAATCCTCGAGCGACGTCTCCGGTGCCGTTCTGCACGCGACGACAAGGAACAGCGTGGCCATCGCCATGGCAACGGCACGCAGTACCCAACCTTTTCCACGAAACTTGTTCACCGATTACCCCCTGCGGAGCCGCGTTCGTGCAGCCCGGTATCCGACCTTAACTCTACCACGCGCACGAAAATTCTCCAGCCGTTTACCGCGACTGCTGCTCCACAAACGCACGTACCGCGGCCTCGGTGGGCATCGCCGCCTGGGCGCCGGCGGCGCGACAGGCAAGCGCGCCCACGGCGTTGGCGTACCGTACCGCCTGCGGCAACGGCTCCCCGAGGCCAAGCGCCCAGGCGAGCCCGGCGTTAAAGGCGTCGCCCGCGGCGGTTGTGTCCACCACATCCACCGCAAATCCAGGAACGGCAAGAAACGCACCATCAGAAAGAATAAAGGCACCGAGCGATCCCGCCTTGATCACGGCGTTTCGCGCGCCCATGGCAACGAGCTTCTCGGCGGCCTCACGAGCGCTCTCTTCGTTGGTGACCGCAATCCCGGTGAGAATTTCGGCTTCGTGTGCGTTGGGGGTCAGGTAGTCCACCCGGGAGACGAGCGTCGACGAGAGCGTCTGAGCGGGGGCCGGATCGAGGATGGTCTTGCAGCCAACCTCCTTGGCGACGCCGAGCGCGTACTCGGTGGTTTCCAGCGGGATTTCAAGCTGAAACAGGGCGAAGTCGCACTCCGCGATCTGATCGCGGGCGGCATCGATGAAGGCCGCGTCTACGGTGCCGTTTGCACCGGCCACAATCACGATATGGTTCTCTCCGGACGCATCCACTTCAATTGCAGCAATGCCGGTGGGCACGCCGGAGAGCGTTTCGACGCTGTGGTCGTGCACGCCCTCGGCTGCCAGCGTCCTGCGGTAGCTCTCACCAAAGCCGTCGTCACCAATACGGCCGATCATGCGCACGTCGGCTTCCAGGCGGGCGAGGGCCACCGCCTGGTTGGCTCCCTTGCCTCCCGGATGGGTCGCAAAGGCGGTCCCCACCAGGGTTTCGCCCGGTCGGGGAAAGCGGTCAACGTTGACCACGAGGTCCATGTTCAGGCTTCCGATCACGCAGAACTTCGCCATGGTTTCTCCTTCAGGGGAAGAGCACGGTGGAACCGGTGGTCTTGCGCGACTCCAGGTCGCGGTGGGCCTGGGCCACGTCGATCAGCGCGTACTCCTGGTTGATTGCCGGTTGTACCGCCCCACTGGTGATGGCCGCAAACAGCTCGTTGGACGCCGAGAGCAGATCGGCTCGCGCAGCGATGTAGTGAAAGAGGGTGGGCCGGGTAAGGAAGATCGATCCTTTCTGGCTGAGGATAACCGGCTCCACCGCAGGTACCGGTCCCGATGCATTGCCAAAGGTCACCATCATGCCCAGCGGACGCAGGCAGTCCAGCGATCCCTCGAAGGTGTCCTTTCCAACCGAGTCGTAGACCACCGGTACGCCGGTTCCGCTGGTAATGCGCTTCACCTCGGCGACGAAGTCCTGCGTGGTGTAGTCAATGGTGTGGGTACACCCGTACTCCCGGGCAAGCTCCGCCTTCTCCGGCGACCCAACCGTGCCAATGACGGTGGCTCCCAGGGCTCGCGCCCAGCTGCACAGGATCAGCCCGACTCCGCCGGCGGCCGCGTGCACCAGGATGGTGTCTCCGGACTGCACCCGGTAGGTGCGACGCAACAGATAGTGGGCGGTGAGGCCGCGCAGCATCATGGCCGCGGCCGTTGTTTCGCTGATGCCGTCGGGAAGTTTCACGCAGCGGTCGGCGGGAACCACGCGCTGTTCCGCGTAGGCCCCCTGAACCGCGCTCACGTAGGCGACCCGGTCTCCAACGGCAAGGTCGGTCACACCGGCGCCTGCGGCTTCCACCACCCCGGCGGCTTCAGCCCCCAGCCCGTGAGGGAGCGAGGGAAGCTTATAGAGGCCGCTTCGGAAGTAGATGTCAACAAAGTTGAGACCGACGGCGGTTTGTCGCAGAAGAACCTCGCCCTCACCGGGAGGAACGGTGTCTACCTCAATCCATTGCATCACCTCCGGGCCACCGGTCTGTTCGATCTGAATCGCGTTTGGCATGATCTGCTCCTTTTTGTGGGGTGCTGCCGGGACGCGGTTGTACGGCCGTGAAGCCGCTTACCGGCGCCCGGCGGTCTGAGCACGAAGCTGGTCGAAACTCTCCTGCGTCACCTGAAAGGACTGAGCGGACGCTCCAATCCGCTCGATGGTCAAGCGCTCGATGCGGTCGCCCTGGCGGATCGCGTTGACCACATCCTGTCCCGAGACCACGTGGCCGAAGACCGCGTGCCCTCCGTCGAGCCACGGAGTGGCGTTGTGGGTAATGAAGAACTGGCTGCCGTTGGTGTTGGGGCCACGGTTGGCCATGGAGAGTACGCCCGCCCGGCTGTGGCGCAACTGAGGGTGGAACTCATCGGCAAAGGTGTACCCCGGACCTCCGGTTCCATTTCCGGCAGGGTCCCCACCCTGGATCATGAAGTTGTCGATCACGCGGTGAAAGTTGAGGCCATCATAGAACCGGACCCCGGCGCCGCGGCTGTGTCCAATGGTCCCTTCGGCCAGGCCGACAAAATTGGCCACGGTCAGCGGAACGCGGTCGTGCTCGAGGCGAAGCAGGATCTCTCCCCGTGTGGTCTGCATGCGGGCGTAGACCCCGTCGGGAAGTTGCTGCGACACCGCGGTTGGTGCGGGCCACAGAAACGCCACGAAGGCAATCAGTATCACTACACCAATTCGAAATCGAGTTTGTTTCATGGGAGTTTCCTCCTGGTTTTTTCGTTCCGCGCTACGCGGGTTATTCGGTTCCATGCGGCTTGACTTCTCGCACCATGATGACGCCATCAATCGCCCGCATGCGTGCGACCGCCTCGGGTGACAGGTTACCCGCGATATCAATGATATTATACGCCATTTCGCCCTTGTGGCGATTGAGCAGATCGAGAATGTTCTGTCCGTCCTGAGCGAGGATGGCAGTGATCTGTCCGACCATGTTCGGGATGTTGCGGTTTGCAACAATGACGCGCCCGTTTTCGGACGGAGCCATTTCGCAGTCGGGGAAATTCACCGAATTTCTGATGTTGCCCGTTACCAGGTAGTCTCGAAGCTGGCGTGCCGCCATGATCGCGCAGTTCTCCTCCGCTTCGGGCGTGGAGGCTCCAAGATGTGGTACGGGCAAGACCCGTTCGTTTGCCAGCAGTTCTTCGGTGGGAAAATCGGTAACGTAGCTTCCCACGGCTCCCGAATCGAGTGCGGCAAGAAGTGCCGGGTCGTCAACCAGCCCGCCCCGGGCAAAGTTGAGCAACCGAACGCCCTTCTTCATCCGCGCGATCGACTGGGTGTTGACCATGTTCCGGGTGCCGTCGTTCAGCGGCACGTGCAGGGTGATGTAATCGCTCCGGGAAAAGAGCTGGTCGAGGTTGGAAGCGCGCTGAACCGAGCGCGACAGGCCCCACGCCGACTCAACCGAGAGGTAGGGATCGTAGCCGATCACCGTCATGCCCAGGGCTTCAGCGGCGTTACAGACCATGACACCGATTGCCCCGAGACCCACCACGCCAAGGGTCTTGCCGGAAATCTCAGGGCCGGCAAACGCTCCCTTGCCCTTCTCTACCAGAGCTTCCACCTCATCGCCCTTTCCGTGGAGGGATCGGGTCCAGGTGACCCCCTGAACGATCCGGCGCGCGCTGAGCAGAAGTCCGGCGATCACCAGCTCTTTCACGCTGTTCGCGTTTGCCCCGGGCGTGTTGAACACGACAATCCCGCTCTCGCTGCATCGTCCAACCGGAATGTTGTTGTATCCGGCGCCGGCCCGTGCTATTGCCTTGAGTCCTGAAGTGACCTCCATTTCATGGAGATCGGCGCTTCGGACCAGAATGCCGTCGGGATCGGCCTCATCAGCGCTCACGTGAAAGCCGGCCTCTTTGAGGACGGCGAGACCCGCCGGCGCGATCTTGTTGTAGGTGCGTATGCGAAACATGGCGGCTCCTCAGCTGGTGGATGGTTCTTCTTTCGGGACAATCATCAGGCCCAGTTCATCGAGCTGGCGCTGGTCTACTTCCGAGGGGGATTCGTCCATCAAGGAGACACCCGCGGTATTCTTGGGGAAGGCGATCACTTCGCGAATACTCGACTCGCCGGCCATGATCATCACCAGGCGGTCCAGACCCGGGGCGATTCCGCCGTGGGGTGGTGGACCGTACTGGAACGCTTCAAGCAGGAATCCGAAGCGGCGACGCGCCTCTTCCTCGGAGAACCCCACGATGTTGAACACGCGCCGCTGCAGCGCGGGGTCGTGAATACGGATTGATCCGGATGCGAGCTCAAAGCCGTTGCAGACCAGGTCGTAAAGGTCACCCTTTACCGCACCGGGATCGCGCTCCATGCTCTCCAGGAAGCGCTCCTGCGGCATGGTGAACATGTGGTGCGCCGCTTCCCAGCGGTTTTCGTCTTCGTTCCAGTCAAACATGGGAAAATCAATGATCCACGCGAAGCTGAACTTCGCCGGATCGCAGAGTCCCAGATCGCGTCCCAGCCGGGTGCGAACGGCACCCAGGGCGGTGCAGGCGGTTTTCCAGCTGTCTGCCACAAAGAGCAGCAGATCGCCCGCGGCGGCTCCCAATGCGCTGATAATCTCGGCGGAACGCGGGGCAAAGAACTTGGCGACGCCGCCTTCGAGCTGGTCGGCTGCCGGTACCTTCATCCACGCGAGGCCTTTGGCGCCGTAGGTCTTGGCCACATCTTCGAGGTCGGTGATCTGCCTGCGCGAGTATTCTCCGCATCCGGGTACCCGCAGCACCTTTACCGCCCCTCCCGAGGCCAGCACCGACTCAAACACCCCAAAGCCGCTTCCCTCCACGAAGGGGGCGAAATCGGCGAGCTCCATATCGTAGCGCAGCTCCGGTTTGTCGGAACCGTAGCGGTTCATGGCGTCGTCGTATGCAAGGCGGCGGAACGGCGTCTGGAGCTCCACTCCGAGGGCGCCGCGGAAGACGTGGCTCATCATGCCTTCAACCACGGCAAATACGTCGTCCTTGGAGACAAAGCTCATCTCGATATCAATCTGGGTGTGCTCGAGCTGCCGGTCGCCACGGGCGTCCTCATCGCGGTAGCAGTGAGGAAGCTGAAAGTAGCGGTCAAACCCCGACACCATGAGGATCTGCTTGAACAGCTGCGGTGACTGCGGCAGCGCGTAGAACTTGCCGTTCTGAAGCCGCGAGGGAACCAGAAAATCGCGCGCGCCTTCGGGCGTGGACTTGATCAGGGTTGGGGTCTCGATCTCGAAGAAGCCCTGGCCGTTGAGGTAGTCACGGACCAGAAAGGCCACGTCGTGCCGGAGCTTCATCTTGCGCTGCATGCTGAAGGAGCGAAGGTCGAGATAGCGATACTTGAGGCGCAGCTCGTCGCGCGCGTCGCTCTTGTCGTCAATCATGAAGGGAAGGATTTCGCAGGTCGAGAGCACCTTGATGCCGCTGACCGCCACCTCGATCTCACCGGTGGCCATTTCGCGGTTGATCATCGCGTCCGGGCGCGCCCGCACCGTTCCGGTGACGGCGATGCAATACTCGTTTTTCAACCCTTCGGCCGCCTCGCGAACCGAAGCCGCGGCGTCCTCATCCACCACCAGCTGGGTGATGCCATACCGATCGCGCAGGCTGATGAACTTCACACCGCCGTGATCCCGAAACCGGTGAACCCATCCGTTGAGGGTGACTACTTCCCCCGCACGAGCCCCCGAGAGCTCGCCACAGGTGGCGGTCCGCTTCATGTCTTCCATGCCGGGCACTCTACCATATGCACCGAGAACGGAAAAGTGCCCGGCCGTCGGCCACGGATGGCCAAGTGCCGGGCCCGCCAGGGATGGCGGACAGCCCGGCCGTCGGCCACGGATGGCCAAGTGCCGGGCCCGCCAGGGATGGCGGAAGGCCCGGCCGCCGGGCTATCCCGGGGGCCAGCCGAGTTTGCGGCCTCCGAGGATGTGGGCGTGGATGTAGGGAACGGTCTGCAGGGCGTCGGCGCCGGTGTTGAAGACCACGCGGTAGCCGCCCTCTTCAAGGCCGAGTTTCGCGGCCGTTTTTGACACGCCCTGCATGAAGGTCGCAACCACCGACGGGTCTGCGTGCTGCAGGTCGGCAAAGCTCTGCATGCGCTGCCGGGGGATCACCAGTACGTGAACCGGCGCCTGCGGGCTGATGTCGCGGAAGGCGTAGACGTGTTCGTCCTCGTAGACCGGCTCGGAGGGGATCTCCTTCGCCAGAATTCTATCAAAGATGGTCGTTTCAGACATCGTTTCCTCCGTTTGATGCGTCCTGTTCCGCCTCGCGGCGGCGGATGATCTCCATGATCTCGTCGTACCGGGCGCGCGTGATGGGATAGAACGACAGCACGATCACGCCGGCAATGAAGAAGAGCGCCGGGATCGGGCCGGTGAGCATGCGGATGCCCAGGCGGGCGAGGTCGGTCTGCACCGGCTGCGGGATCGCGGCGGTGG
>SLTF01000082.1 GCA_007130025.1 Spirochaetales bacterium
CGGCGGACTGCCGCGTGTCCCCCGCGGCGGGATTGAGCGCAATGGGTATCAGGGCCGCCGTAGTGGTCAGCACGGTGGCGGAGAGCGGCAGGATACGATTCACGGTTCCACTGATGATTTCCGCGCTGCTTCGGTCGCCGTAGGCGTCCAGCAGCAGAATCACGTTGTTCATCGCGGTACCCAGCAGAACCAGCATTCCCAGCACCGACCCAACGTTCAGCGATCCCCCAGCCAGGGCCAGGGCAACCATGCTTCCCGCGAACGAGAGCGGCATCATCAGCAGAAGCAGCGCGGCTATCCGCATCGAACCAAACTGCGCGGCAAGCATCAAGGCGGTAATGCTCACCACCAGTAGCAGGATGTTCCGCAGCTCTGCGTAGGCGGACGCGACCTGGGAATCCGAGGGGACCGTCGCATGGTGCGCGGCCAGGCCGGCGCGGATGTCTCGTGCGCGATGGGAATCGGCGGGCAGCGCAACCTCCATCGGCACCACCGAGCCGCGGTTGTGACGGAGCAGCTCGGTGGTCACCCACTCGTGTCGTGCAGACATTACCGTCTCAAGGGGAACTTCCGCGGTATCCACCGGAATTGACAATCGGGTGATGGCCGCCGGACGCTCGAGCGCGGATTGTTGCGCGCGGATGGTAATGGGGTGCTCAACGCCGGAGATGGTCAAACTCCCCGCCTCAATCCCCACGACTTGATTTGACAACCACCCGGCTACCGCGCGCGTGGACAGTCGTGCGTGCGCGAGTGAAGCGCCATCGAGATCAAGCGACCAGACCGATTGGTGTTCGGCCTGAGTAACTCTGCCAATCACCGGCGGGTCCATTTCGGCAAGCGCCGCAACCGCCTGGTGTGCCCGTGCGAGCGCCTCATCGCCGCTTTTCCCACGCACCAGTGCGTGCAGGCTACCGCCGCCCAGCATCTCTTCGATGGGCGAACGGATGGGACGAACGCTCACCGCCGCCGACACCAGCGTGGCGCCGGTTTTGGTGAGCCGGGCAACGCGCTCGTCACCCTCGGGAACCGCCGTCGGGAGCTGAACCGTTATCGTTGCACGGTTGGGCGTTTCGTGGCGTGGGGCCGGGCTTGTGGTACGGCGTTCATCCCAGCCGCCTTCCGCGACAACCACCGCATTTGGCTCCAGGAGGAGGATCGCGGCACTCGTCGTGGCGGCCGCGTGGCGGGTTGCCCCAAGCGAGGTTCCCGTGGGAAGTACCAGGTCAATCGCAAACAACCGGTAGGGTCGTGATGCAAACACTTCGCGGGGAATCGTCACCAGAATCGCAACGGCGGCAACAAGCGCGCACAGGTACCACGCCACGCTCGAGCGGGGACGAGCAAGCCAGCGCTGCAGTGCGGGGCGGAGACGCTGTTCCACCCGGTGCAGCGACGATGGCCGGGATGAATTCCGGGTGGTGAGCAGCAGCCAGAGTGCCGGGGTTAAGGTCAGCGCATTGAGGAGAGATCCGGCAACCAGGAAAACCACGCTCAGCGCCAGCTGCGAGAACAGAATGCCAACCAGTCCGGGTATTGCAAGGATGGGTACAAAAACCAGCACCGTGGTGGTTGCCGACCCAAACAAGGCGGGCGCAAGGCGGGAGGTGATCTCTGCCACCGAGGTGGCGTTGTGCAGGGGTGAGCGCGTGAGTTCGGTGGTGACCACGATGGCTGAATCGACAATCAGCCCGATCCCGATTGCAACTCCCGTGAGCGACATGGAGTTCAGCGACATTCCCAGAAATCGCATTGGGATTGCCGACAGCAGCACCGATGCAGGAATCGATGAGACAATCACCATGATGGTATCGCGGCTGCGAAACAGCAGCCCAATCACCAGCGTTGCGGCTCCAATTCCCAGTGCCAGGGCGATTACCACCGAGTGCAGCGCCTCACTGACGGGAAGGGAGTGATCGTGTACCACCGTGAGGGTGGTGTGCGGAGCGAGCTCGCGGTTGAGCGCGTTTACGGCGCGGTGAATTTCCCGTGCGGCGCGGGGGGCGGGTACTGCCGGATCGTGGTAGACCACAATCCCAACGGCGGGTTCTGTTCCCTGAAGGAAGAACTCCGATGCGTCTTCATCGCGCAGCGCGATATGGGCGACTTCACCAAGGCGGATCAGCGCATCGCCCCGTGCAATTGGCAGTGCACGCAGCGCCTCAACCGAGCCAACGGCTGCCCCAAGTCGCAGCGGGTGTTCCACGCTCCCCATCTCAAAGCTGCCGAGCGGAACGGTTTGAACCGCCATCCCAACCGCGTCCGCCAGCTCTCGGATCGTCAGGGAGACCGCGCCCATCCGCGCGGGGGCTGCTTCAACAAATACCCGCTGCTCCACGGCGCCAATTGCCTCAACCGCACCAACCCCCGGTGTCCGGCGCAGCGCCGGAATGACGATCTGACTCGCAACGCGGCTCGGCAGCTGCTGGGCCCCGGTCTCGACCGAGGCAAGTGAAAGCATCATGAGCGGACGGCGACTCGGTGAGTGGCTCAAAATGAGGGGGCGGCTCGAGCCGTGGGGCAGGGACGCGGAGACCGCGTCAACGCGCTCTCGCACCTCCGATATCGCGCGAATCGGAGACGCGCTCCACGATAGCCGGACCACCACCTCCGAGCGACCGGGTCTGCTGCGCGAGTGCATCTCTGCGACGCCGGAAATCGGCGCGAGCGCGTCTTCAACGGGAAGGGTGACCATCCGTTCAATCTCATCCGCGGGCAGTCCCGGGAGTTCGACCCGCACCGATATTTCGCGGGCGGGTATTGTCGGCATGAGCTCAACGTCGAGCTGGGTCAGGGACACGAGTCCGAGCAGGGCCACGGCGGCCCAGACCGCAACCGTCGATATCGGGCGGGCCGTGGCGACGTGAATCAGACCTGCCGTGGTGCGGTGTCGGTTCATCGGGCGTTGATCAACCGTCCCTCGTTTGCGGCGAGGCGGTTGCCGAGATCATCGGTGAGCCCGGAACGCAGCTCCATCGTGACAAGATCGAACGGCTCGATTCCCGTGCGGCTGATACTCAGGTGAACCCGCAGGACGGAGTCACGTGCGGTATCCGTCGTGGTCGCCGGAAGCGGGGAGTCGGCGGGATCACGCTCCACCGCGCGCACCGTGAAACCAAAGGTGCCGTTGCGGGCGGCGAGCCGAAGCGACTGCAGGAAGGAGGCGATGGGGATGGCTGCGGCTTCAGCGTGGGTGATGCGGACATCGAGCACGGCATGATCGGTGCGGGTGTTCAGCGGGGCACCGGGAATGAGGGTCAGCGACGCGCCGTCAGCAACGGGAATGAGCGCCTCTTCGCCCAGGTGAGCCGAAAACGCAAGACCGGAGAGCGACGGCGCCGGCGGCCCCGTGACGGTGAAGGGAACGCGGTGTTCCTGCACCCGGAGTTCGTAGCGCTGACCCGGCAGCAGGCGCTGCCGGGGCTTCACGGTCACCGTATCCATGGCGTTGTTCCACTCGAGCAGCGACGGGACACCGGGCGAGAACTGTACGATACCCGGACGCAGACCCACCGGCACCGGCGAGGTGAAGCGCAGAACAAAGCCGGCGTGTGCGTCCACCCCGGGAGGCGCTGCGCCCGCACCGTCTGCCGGGATACTCAGCGGGACTCCGCCTGGTTCGGTGGTAATCGAGGCCACTTCCGGCACGCTCGCATCGGGGGTGGACACATGAACAACATGATC
>SLTF01000246.1 GCA_007130025.1 Spirochaetales bacterium
ACCGAGATACCCGCCTCCTCGGGGCGCCCCGGTCCCGGCGAGATGATGATGCGGTCGGGCGCCATCGCCTCCACCTCGTCCGCGGTGATCGCGTCGTTGCGGATGACCTTCACCGGTTCGGTGGTGATCTCCGAGATGTACTGATAGAGATTGTGGGTAAACGAGTCATAGTTGTCGAGCAACAGAATCATGCTATACCTCCACGCCAACTGCGTGCGCGAGGGCGCGCAGTTTTTCGCCGGTTTCTTCGTACTCCCGCTCGGGAGTGGAATCGTAGACAACGCCCGCGCCCGCCTGCAGGACCAGGAGGTCACCCTGCTTGAGCGCGCTGCGGATGGTGATACAGGTGTCGAAGTTGCCGCCGGGCTCCAGGTAGCCCACCAGCCCCGCGTAGAAGCGGCGCGGTTCGCGCTCGAGGCCGTCGATCACCTCGATGGCTCGGATCTTGGGCGCACCGGACACGGTGCCCGCGGGGAAGGTGGCGCGGATCGCCTCCGCACCCGTACGCTCGGGATCGATGGTGCCGTTGACCTCGGAGACGATGTGCATCACGTGCGAGAAGCGTTCGACGGTCATGAACCGGTCCACCGTGACCGAACCCGGCAGGCAGACCCGACCGAGATCGTTTCGCGCAAGGTCCACGAGCATGAGGTGTTCCGCCTTCTCCTTGGGATCGGCGAGCAGCTCGCGTTCGAGGCGCAGGTCGTCGTCGCGGTCTTTCCCGCGGCGGCGTGTACCGGCGATGGGGTGCATGGTGAGGCGGCCGTTTTTCATCTTCAGGTGCATCTCCGGCGAAGAGCCAAAGACCTGGTAGGTTCCGAAGTCCACGTAGAACAGATAGGGCGACGGGTTTGCCGTGCGAAGGCGCCGATACGCCTCAAGAGCGGGCATGTCGGTGCGGACCCGCAGCCGGCGCGAGAGCACGCCCTGCAGGAGGTTGCCGACGATTACCTCTCGCTTGACCGACTCGACTCCGGCGAGAAAGGGCGCGCGGTCCGCGTCTGCATTGATAATAGACGCGGGATAGTCGGCCCCCTCGTCCTGCAGATAGTTGAAGTTAAGATCGGTGATGCGCCGCTCCACGGCGGCCACGGCGGCCGCGAGATCAACCTGATGCTCGGCGTAGTTGAGACCGATCACGTAGAGCAGGTCCGTGTAGTGGTCAAAGACCAGAAAGACATGGCCAAAGATGAAGGCCGCGTCGGGCAGACCGAGGGGATCGTCCTTCGCGCGAAAGCGGATGGTATCGCAGCGGGCGGCAAACTCGTAGGAAAGATACCCAACGCCACCCGACGGAAACGGAAAGTCCTGATGCGGCGGGGTGTGCTGGTCGGCAAAGTAGCGCAGGACGTCGAGAATGTCCCTGCCGCGGGTCTTGATGCGAAACCGCTTGCCGTCGGCCTCCATGAGAATCTGCTCCCCGCTCTGCACCACGCGAAAGGCTTCGTCGACCATGAGGATGGAGTACCGTTCACGCCCCTGCTGGTAGGACGATGACTCCAGAATCACCGCGGCCTGAAGCTTCTTCGCGAGGGCGTAGGGCGTGAAGCGCTCACCGGGCAGAATCTTGATGATGCCGTCGGTGCGATGCGTGCTGCGTTGACTCATTCCGGCCCTCCTCAACAAAAAAAGCCGCGCTGTTGGGCGCGGCTTGCGAAAATTCGCCGCGGACCCCGTACGTACACCGGGCCCGCGACAGACGAATCCGTCAGAACCCGACGATCCGCCACCATGCAGAACGAGAAATCAGTGAATACTTATGCAAAACTCTCACCATGACGCGCTATACTACTCATCGAGAGGCCCCTTCGTCAACTGTGTACCACACAATTTCCCGCGTTTTCATCGTCAGAACGGAACCGCTGCCGGCTCGAGCTGTCGATCCTCTGCCATTTCCGCGGCTTCCTCCGTCTCGACGGCGTCGGCCTCGGTCTCCGGTTTGCTGAAGATGGGGCGAAACTCCACGTGCTCGCCCACGATTTTGATTCTCGCACGGTTCTTTCCCTCCGCGTCGATCCATCGCTCCTGTTTCAACCTCCCCACAACGCGCACCCCGCGTCCCTTCTTGAGCTGCTCACCGCACCGTTCGGCGAGCTTTGACCAGATCTCTACGTCAAAAAACGACACCTCCTTCTGCATCTCGTCGTTCTGCGAAAAGAACCGATTTGACGCAAGTGAAAAATTGCACACCGGCGTGCCCTTCGGCGTCACCGCCGATACCGCGTCGCGGGTGAGATTCCCCTCGATGAGAATCGAGTTCAAACTGTTCATCTCTTCCTCCTTGGAAGCTGGTCTCACCCTCTATAACGCACCAAAACGTCCGGCTGATTGCGTTTCGCGTAGAAAAACTGAAACTTTCGTGGTAGGGTGGCGGTATCATGACACGACGAATTGCTCTGCTGCTCTTTCTGATGACGACGTTGACGCTGACCGCTCCCCTGCTTCCTGCGCAGTCACGCCAGACCTGGGTTCTGGCCCAGTACGCCGCCGACCTGGCGGTCGCACGACAGGAAATCCGCGCCCGCATGGCCAACAACTACGTGCCCATGGGCATGGAGGTAGATGAATCGCTCGGTATCTCGATCCTCTATGTGGATGCACCCGTGGCAGCCCGGATCGGCATCCGCGGCAACGACGTACGCCTGCGCCGCTTTGCCGGGGATGACGCAGAGGCGCTGGAAGCGGGCGTCAACAGCCTGCTCTCGGACGGATGGTTCCCGGTGGATATCTCGCGCACCGAAGGGTTCTACTACGTGCTGGCCATCAACAGCGGATGGCGGGTGGAACAGTGGCGATTTGCCTACGACATGTTCACTTCAGCACGCATGCAGGCCGCCATCGAGCTCTTCCAGGAAGACGGGTTTGAACTCGCGGGTCTGGGCCTCTACGAGGGCGTACAGGCGTGGTACCTCTTTGTCCAGAGCTCCGACTGGCAACCGAGGCAGATCTACTTCAACAGCTACCTGAACGAGAACGACGCCCTGATCGCCGGCTTCAACGAGGACATGGCCGAGGGATGGATCCCGGTGGGTTTCGCGGTAGGCACCACCGCGATCACGGTGTTTTTCGTGAGATAAAGTCGACGGCGAGGCCGACACCCAGACGGTGCTCGGCGCGCAGGTTCTTCCCCGCCACCGGTGCCCGGTAATCAAAGATGAACTCCAGGTGCCGCCGCATGCCAAAGGGTGTGACGGCGGCGCTTATCCCTGCGTGCAGGCTCCACTCCTGCGTATCCCGCACCGCAAGCTCCCCGTCAAACACCGGCGCCGGCCGGTACCGCCAGGCCACCGGTACCCCCACCCGCCACGTTGCCCCGGTGAGCGCCGTCAGATGCAATCGTGGCTCCACCTCCAGTCCTACCTGAAATCGATAGTTGATGGTGTCGAAAGGCTCGATATCCGGAATCGTCTTCCAGATCTGGTTCTGTTCGTACTCGGTGAGTCCGGCACTCTCGTAGGGGGCGGGCAGAAAGATCAGCAGATCGTGGGTCGCATGCAGCGACCAGGGCCCGGCAGCCGGTGAGGCGCCGGCGCCGGGAATCCAGTTCCCGGTCAGCTGGTAGCCGACTGCCCACGCGCGCACGCCGACGTTCTCGGCCACGTAGGTGCCGCCCTGGTTCAGCCGATCGAGCTGGATCCCGTAGTCGGGCCAGGGGATGGGCACGGCGA
>SLTF01000355.1 GCA_007130025.1 Spirochaetales bacterium
AGCACCACCGCGGGAAGCTGGTAGCAGAGCGACTTGCCACCGCCGGTGGGCATCACCACAAAGACGTCACGGCGCGCCAGCACGGCATCGATCACTTCCTGCTGGTTGGGACGGAACTCCCGATACCCGAAGAGCCGAAGCAGCTCCGCGTGCAGGTCAGCGCGCCCCGGATTCACCTCGCTCAGATCTCCAGCAGATGATGCCCGTGGTAGAGCTGGTCGCGCAGCGCCTTGACGTCCTCGTTCTTGAGGTAGTCGTCGAGCGGCATCATGCGGTCGATGATACCCGAGGGCGTGAACTCGATGATTCGATTGGCGACCGTGTGCACAAACTGATGGTCGTGACTGGTGAACAGCACCGCCCCCTTGAAGTCGATGAGGGCGTCGTTGACCGCGGTGATCGATTCGAGGTCAAGGTGGTTGGTCGGTTCGTCAAGAAGGAGCGCGTTGGGTCGGGTGAGCATCAGCTTGGAAAGCATGCAACGGACCTTCTCGCCACCGGAGAGAACGCGCACCGGCTTCAGCGACTCATCGCCCGAAAAGAGCATTCGGCCGAGGAAGCCGCGCACGTAGGTCTCGTCCTCTACCTCGGTGAACTGGCGCAGCCACTCGATGATGGAGAGGTCGGAATCAAAGTAGGCGCTGTTGTCCTGGGGGAAGTAGCCGAAGGTGACCGTGGTCCCCCACTCGATCTCACCCGACTCGGGTTTGGTCTCGCCGGCGAGCATGGAAAAGAGCACACTCTTCGCCTGATGGTGGGGACCAACAAAGGCAATCTTGTCGCCCGGGTTTACCGTCAAGGTAAGATTGCGCAGGACGTCCTGCTCTTCAACGCTTCGGGTAAGCCCGTCGATATGAAGCACCTTCTTGCCGAGCTCTCGTTCGGGATCGAAACTGACGTAGGGCGCCTTGCGACTGCTCGGCCGGATGTCGTCGATGGTCAGTTTCTCGACGAGCTTCTGCCGGCTGGTAGCCTGCTTGGATTTGGCCGCGTTTGCGGAAAAGCGCTGGATGAAGGCCTTCAGCTCGGCGATCTTGTCTTCGCGGCGCTTCTTGTCGTCGCGCATCTGTTTGCGCATCAACTGGCTGGCGTGGTACCAGAAATCGTAGTTCCCCACGTAGAGGGTGATCTTCCCAAAGTCGATGTCGGCAATGTGCGTGCAGACCCGGTCCAGAAAGTGGCGATCATGCGATACCACGATGACGGTGTTTTTGAACTGATAGAGAAACTCTTCCAGCCAGCCCACCGATTCCAGATCGAGGTTGTTGGTAGGCTCGTCGAGGAGCACGATGTCGGGGTCGCCGAAGAGCGCCTGCGCGAGCAGCACCCGCACCTTCTGCCCGCCGTCGAGTTCGCTCATCTGTTTCTCGAGATGCTCATCGCCGATGCCAAGGCCCGCGAGCAGGCGGCTTGCCTCTGATTCGGATTCCCAGCCACCCATCTCGGCAAACTCAGCCTCCAGCTCCGCGGCGCGCATGCCGTCCGCTTCGGAAAACTCTTCCTTGGTGTAGATGGCGTCTTTTTCCATCATTACATCGTAGAGCTTACGATACCCCATGATAACGGTATGCAGCACCGAGTGTTTGTCAAACTTGTATTGATCCTGTTGGAGCACGGCGAGTCGCTGCCCCTGCGACACGATGATCTCGCCCGCATCGGGAGAGATCTCGCCCGAGAGGATCTTGAGAAAGGTGGACTTCCCGGCGCCGTTGGCACCAATGATGCCGTAACAGTTGCCGGGAGTGAACTTGATATTGACGTCCTTGAACAGAACGCGGTCCCCATACGCAAGGGTAATGTTGGAAGCGGTGATCATGATTCAGATCCTTCTCTGGGTCACGGGTCGATCGGGCGTCAGCAGGCAGATACGGTGCTGCGGAAACGGCGGCTTATTCTCTTCTGTGTACTATGAACGGGTCGTGCGTGGCAAGGGGCTCTGTGGTATGATACCTGCACAACCACCACACGGTACAGGAGAGAGCGATGCGATATGTGCAGTTGGACCTGCAGGGGCAGTACCACGAGATCGGTCCGCAGGTGAAGGGGCTCGCCGGAGCGGGCGGAAGCAAGCGGTTTCAGTTTGACCGGTTCTGGGAACAGACCGAACGCATCGCCCGGTCGCGGTCGATCGGCCGGGTGCTGGTAGTACGCCGCGAGGGGTTCGCCGCTTCCGCCTTCACCGCGGTGCACGAGGTCGCCGACGCGCTTCGCCGTCTGGTGACCGCGGGCAAGGAGGTGTGGTACGTCGCTGCCGGATACAGCGCCGTTGACTGCGTGATCGCCGCGGCGTGCAGCCGGCGGGTACTGCATCCCCTTGGCACGCTCTCGTTTGCCGGAGTCTCCGGGACGGCGCTCTTCTTCCAGAAGCTGCTGCGCGACCAGCGCATCGGGGTTGAGGTGATCCGCCGCGGACGGTACAAGAGCGCGGCCGATCCCTTCCGTACCAGTAAGCACGACCGGTACAGCCGGGAGCAGTTGCAGGCACTGGTGGATGGCGCCGTCAGCGAGATGCGGCGCGGTCTCGAGAGCGCGGCGGAGTTCTCCCCCGCTCTGATCGATGAAATGCTTGGCGGCCGCATCTTCTCCGCACCGGAGGCGCTGGATCGTGGGCTGGTTCACCAGCTCGCCACGCCCGGGGACCTGGTGCGGGACTGGAAGAAAGAGAAAGTACGCGTGGCCTCGACTCCAAGCGCGAAGGGCCATGTGGGTCGCGGAAAACGAATCGCGGTGCTGGTCTTCGAGGGTGCCGTGGTTGACGGCGAGTCGCGCCGGGATCCCGTGGTTGGACAGGCTATTGGCGATGCGTCCATGGTGAAGGCGATCCGCGCCCTGGCCGACGACCGGCGCACGCGGGCCGTGGTCTTTCGCATCAACAGCCCGGGAGGTTCGGCAACCGCCAGCGAGAATGTGCTGCGCGAGCTGGCGGCCCTGAACGAGAAAAAACCGGTGGTGGTCTCCATGGGACCCATGGCCGGAAGCGGTGGGTACTGGATTGCCACCACGGGCCGACGCCTCTTCGCCCACCCGTCCACCATCACCGGCTCGATCGGTGTGATCATGCTGTACTTCGATCTCTCGCGCTTCCTCGCACGCCACGGCATCACCACCGACCACGTCGCCCGGGGAGACTCCGCCGACCTTGGCTCCCCGCTTCGACCGGTGACCAAAACCGAACGCGACGCCGTGGACGGCGTGGTGGAACAGCTCTACCGCGAGTTTCTGGGCCGGGTTGCAACGTTCCGTGGCAAGAGCACTGACGAGATCCACGCCCTCGGCGAGGGACGCGTCTGGTTGGGCCGCGATGCGCAGGAGCGGAACCTGGTCGATGAACTCGGCGGCCTGAGCGACGCGATCGCCCACGCGCGCGACCTGATCGGAGCGACGCGCGCCAGGGTGAGCTTTGGCCCGAAGGTGAAGCAGTCGCTGATAGCGCAACTGATCGCGGCGCGCACGCAGGCTGTAAGCGGGGGGCTCGCGGGCGGCGCGGGGCTCGGCACCGTCGGCGCCTCGAGCGCCGGCTCCCTCGAGGCGGCCCCGGCGATCGCTTTGGCGTGCCGGTCGCTGCACGGGGTGCCGCTGTTTGTCGATCCGCTGCTGGTGACGATGGGGTTGCCGGGGCGGTGAAGAACACCTGACGGTCCGGTGCCCTCAGGTCAACAC
>SLTF01000328.1 GCA_007130025.1 Spirochaetales bacterium
CAGCTGCTCCCATGCCGACTCCATGGCCTTCATGGTACGGTCGCGATTGCCTGCGCCGGTGAGCCGGGCCCAGGACTGAGGCAGGGAATCGATGCGGGCTTCCGAGTTCCGGGCCGATCCCAGCGGGGCTCCGGAGTCAAAGAATGCACGCAGGTACCAGTCGCCATCCCACGCGGTAGCCTCTATCCGCTCGATCAAGGTGATTCTCTGTCGCGCAAAGACCTCGCCAAGCCGCTCCTCATTCTGCAGACCGCACAGTTCACTCATTCCCCGCAAGACATCCACCAGGAACCAGGCGAGCCACACGCTCTCTCCGCGCCCGCCGGCTCCCACAAGATTCATCCCATCGTTCCAGTCCCCGGTTCCCATCAGTGGCAGCCCGTGCGGGCCCGAAGTAAGCCCGCGTTGAACCGCACGGCGGCAGTGCTCGAAGACGGTGACGTGTTGGGTACCGATTCGTGGAGCCGAAAACACTTCGTGCTCGTTCTCGTCCAGCAGTGGACCGTCCAGAAATGGCACTTCCTGGATGAGAATGTCGCGATCGCCGGTCACTCTGACGTACTGAGCGACCACATAGGGAAGCCAGAGAAGATCGTCGGAGATGCGGGAACGGATGCCGGCACCGCCGGGCGGATGCCACCAGTGCTGGACATCCCCTTCCGGAAACTGTCGCCCGGCCGCCAACAGAATCTGCCGGCGCGCGACCTCCGGCCGGGTATAGACGAAGGCCATCGCATCCTGCAATTGGTCGCGGAATCCGAACGCACCGCCGGACTGGTAGGTCGCCGACCGTGCCCACATGCGGCAGCTCAGGCTCTGATAGAGCAGCCATCGGTTGATCAGAAAATTTGCCGCATGCTCGGGAGTTTCCACTTCAATGGTCCCCAGAACGCTGTCCCACCATGCGGTTGTTTGTACGAGGGAGGACTCGAACGCCGTCGCATTTCCATATGCACGAACGAGCTCGCGTGCCAGCGCGTGTGATTCGGTCTGTCCGAACACCACGATGATTTCAGCGCCAGCTCCCGGAGCCACTTTGACCGTTGTCTGAAGCGCTGAGCACGGGTCGAGGCCTGCGCCCACCCGAGAGGCGAGTGTCGTGCGCTCCATTGCCGCCGGTCGCGCGAGTGAGCGGTTTCTGCCCAGGAACATGGTGCGGTCGGCGCTGTACGACGTTACGGCGGGACTCATCGCAGCGAATGCGACGCGATCTCCATACTCGGGATGGTAGCGATTTCGCGCCAACAGGGCGGAAACGCTGTCGTCCCACGAAGTATTGACATGCATCGCGGAGGACTCGCGGTTCTCGCCCAGAGTCCACTCGAGGTAATGGGTGACCGAAAGGGTCCGAACCCTCGAGGTGGTGTTCTTGATTCGCAGTCGCTGCAGCTTCACCGGATCGCCGTCGTCGTCATTCATTGGGACGAAGACCGTAAGCTCCTGCTCGATGCCGTGACTGTTGTGTTCAAACACCGAGTATCCGGCACCGTGCCGTGCGCGGTACGCGGTCCGTTCGCGAATGGGAGACGCGGTTGGAGACCAGTACGCCCCGGTCTCCTCGTCCCGAATGAAGATGGCCTCGGACGCAGGATCCACAACCGGATCATTGGACCAGGCGGTGAGGCGGTTGCGCTGACTGTTTCCGTACCAGGTGAAACCGGCACCGGTTTCACCCACCAGTGTTCCGAAGTGAGGGTTGGCGATAATGTTCACCCACGGCGCCGGGGTGTGCGACCCCTCGCCGAGATAGATCGCGTACTCGCGGCCATGGTCGGTGAAGCCGCCGAGACCGTTGAAGTAGTGCAACTCCATGAAGGGTAACTCTGCCGAAACATCCACTGCGCCGCGTTTTTTTACGGTGAGCAGCGACGACTCGGGGATTTCGGCTGCTACGCCCAGCTGCTGCGGGAGCGCCCCGCGGGCGGCGATCAGGACCACGCGGGCCACCGCGGTGAGCAGCACGACGTCTTCCCGCGGAAGCTGATCAGCGTTTACCAGAAACGCGCCCGTTCCATGTGCCCGAACCAGACCTTCCAGGTGGGTTCGAAGTGGATTCTCGTACCCCCGGGACTCTTCGTTCAGGATGACGAGGTCGGTTGAGAAACCGTGAAGGCGCCAGTAGGATTGAGCGCGCAACATCTGTCGAACCAGATCGATATCGCGCAGGTCGGCGATGCGAAGCAGGGTAATCGGCGCATCGCCGGAGATACCATATGCCCAGAGCGCTGACTGTCCTTTCCGGTTTTCCGCAAGACGCTGTGCGGCGGGGCGGAGTCGTGAGTTGGGGAACAGCAGGTGACTGGCTATCTGCTGGAATCGGCGTGCTTCATCCGGCTGAACTCGAAGCGAGCGCAACTCGATTTGTGCCGACGCCCATGCGAAATCCATCGCGCGATCAATCGCGTGAGGATCCTGGTATTTTTCCAGGAGCCCCAGGACGAGCGACGGTGACTCGCCGGCGGCTACGATCAGGGAAACCTGCCGCTGTTCGCCGGGACCCAAATCCGCGCGAGCACGCAGACTGAGAATCGGGTCGAGCACAAACCCCTGAGTTCCGCCCGGTGAGGAGAGGGCCCCGATTGGATTCGAGAGGCTCCGTCCACGTCCGATGAAGGCAGCTCGGTCCGTCTCGAAGCCCAGACCGGCGCTCTTCTCGTGCGCGGGGTTGCTCCACGTGAGACGATGACCAATGCAGACGGGTTGCTCGTCCTCGCGGCGAAGCCGGCGGAAGGCGAGGACTGCCCCGTGCTCCTGGACAGCCGTGGTCTGAATGAACAGCTTGTTGAACGCCGGGTGCTGAATGTCCGACTGGTGAGGAGCCAGCGAGACTTCGAGATAGCTCGTGAGATCCAGACGGCGGTTGCGAAGCGAACGGTTGATCAGCGTGATTCGTCTGATCTCTACGTCATCTTCGGGAGAGATCACGATTTCGGTTTTGAGTTCAATTCCGTTGTCGACCCGGCGAATCACGGCACGGTCAAGCGCAAAGTCTGCATTGTATGAGGTAACGGTGCCACCGGTTGGATGGTACGTATTGGACCAGAGACGGTCGACATCGGGTTCGTGGACATAGCAGAACACGCCGCCGGAATCGCGGGTTGCGTCGGATCTCCACCGGGTCAACTCCAGGGTTCGCCATTGGCTGTATCCGCCACCCGCGTTGGTAACCATTGTCGAGTACCGACCATTCCCAAGCAACTGGGTCTTGGGAGTCGCGGTATTGGGAGAATCAAACGAGCTGGGCGACGCCGAGAAGTCGCCGACTTGTTCGACCGGCAGGTGCGTATCGCGCGGTGTACGGGTCCCCGTCACCCCAACCGGAATGCTCTCGTGAAGCAGACTCTCGAATGCGCGGACGCGAGGGTTCCGGTGAAAATGATTGCGAACGGCGTCGTCGTGGAGGTAGTTGCTCAGCGACAGAAAACTCATCCCCTGGTGATGTGACATATAGGTTCGCACCAGGACACCCCGTCCGCCGTCTCGATCAGCTTGCCGGCTGAAGTCTATCGCGTCGTAGTATCCGTACTTGTCAAACAGTCCCAATGAAATGAGTCGACGAAGGTTTTTTACCGTTGCGGTCGGTGCAATCCCCAATGCCAGGAGGCACGCATACGGTGCAACCACGAGTTCTTTGTCCAACCCGCGCTTCAGCGCCAGCGCCGGAATTCCGAACGCCTTGTATTGATACGTTCGGTTGCCGTCGAGATCCGAGAATGCCGACTCCGAAATGCCCCATGGTACGCGTCGTGTGCGCCCGTACCGAATCTGAATCGCTACCGCTTCGGTGGCCGCCTTGTTCAGAAGCGAGTGCTGGTGGGAGTGAAGCAGCAACTGAGGCATGAGGTACTCAAACATGGTTCCCGTCCAGCTGAGCAGGACGCGGCGTCGACCGACTACGCTGTGTGGGCGTGCCATGGTGAACCAGTGCTCAACCGGTACTTCGCCTCGTGCGACCGCAACGTAGCTTCCGATTCGGGCCTCGCTTGCGAGCAGGTCATAGTAGGCATTGTCGTGGCGGTGCTCGGTGACGTTGAAGCCGATGCGAAAGAGTTTGCAATTTGGGTTATAGAGAAAACGCATGTTGATTGATTCCGCAAACCGTTGAACCGCGGTGAGGAGTCCCCGCGCCGTAGCAAGCGCTTCGCCGGCCAGCCACTGAGCATCGCGAAACGCCTGGAGAACCCGGTCGATCCATGGCGCCAGCGGGGATGCGGCGATGTGCGGAAGGTCGCGGCTGCTTGATAACAAGTGGATAAAGTCGATAGAGCCGCCGGCAATCGACTCGAGCGACGGAGCGTGGGTGAGGTCGACACGAGCCAACGGAGCCGCGTCAACGCCAAGCAGAGCCAGATCCTCCGGCGATTGCTCAGCGGCGATCTCGATCCAGCCGAGATAACGGTCGCAGACCTTCAACCAGGCGGACACCTGTTCTCGAAACTGTTGGAGCCAGTAGGCCGACTCCTCCGTTGGGGACTCCGTCGCATGGCGCGACACCTCGTTTACCGCCTGATCGAGCTGACGCAGTACGCGCATTGCATTCGGCGCGCCCACCGGCGTCTCCTGCAGCAGGCGCGCCAGCGTGTTCAGTATGCGACGCGAGTCGGAATCACCGGGGCCACGTCCTTCCGAGCGCTCGGTGAGAACCCCCAGCGTATCGCGTAATCCATTCAATGCAGCGTTGTCCAGAACCGGATCGGCTGCCATGGTCTGAAGAGCAGACTGCAGGGACCAGAGTGAGGCAAGCAGGTTTCCGCTGTCCACCGTGGATACGTAGCGCGGTTCCAGCGGCGCCAGCGTCTGAACGTCGTACCAGTTGAGCAGGTGTCCCTCAAAACGCTCCATGCGGTTCATGGTCGCCATTGACCTGGAGAGGATCTGGGTGACCTGGTCGGTGGTGAGGTACCCAAAGTCGCGGGCTGCCACCGCACTGAGCATCCAGAGACCGATGTTGGTTGGGCTGGTGCGCATCGCAAGGCGGTTCTGGTGGGCGCTCTGGTAATTGTCGGGCGGAAGCCACGAGGTATCGTCTGAAACAAACTCGTCGTAATAGCGCCAGGTTCGTCTGGCAATCAAGCGGAGAAAGCGCAGATCATGAGCGGGAAGGCTCCGGCTTTTGGGCGTGGCGGGGGAACGGTTCAACAGCCACGTGGTGATGGGAGCGCCGATCCACACTGCAAGCCACGGCGCGGCGAACTGCGCATGTGTTGGCATCCAGGTGATCAGGGCCCATCCGCCGAATACGCTGAGAATGCTCGTGAGGGCCACGGAACCGTACATCCTTGCAACTGGAGTGCGCGCACGGTGCGAGATCGAGCGCTTCACGGTCCACTCCAGCAGATTCCGGTGTGACACGAGGCGGCGATACCACACGCGAATAATCGCGTCGGCAGCCAGGACGCTCTGGTGGGGAATCAACGACGCCTCGGCGAGCGTTCGCAGCAGATCGTGGCCCAGGGTTGGCAGTGAGAACGACCGGAATGCGTTACGACTTGTGGCCATGGTGAGTGACCGCATGAGCGTGTTAAACAGCAGCTGAGCGGCAACGATGATTGAGGCCACCAACGCCGTTCGCGGAGTTCCCAGCCATGCTACCGTCAACAACCCCAGACTTGCCGGCGCAACCAGACTTCGACGAAGGTTGTCCGCGATCTTCCAACGGTTGAACCCGGAGAGTTCGTTCGGCAATCGCCTTCCCTCGGCGTCCCGGACACGCGGCAGGATCCAGTCTGCAATCTGCCAATCTCCCCGAATCCACCGGTGTTGCCGTGTGGAAAAACTGAGATAGTCCTGAGGGAATTCGTCGAGCAGGTCAATGTCACTGGCAAGTCCCACGCGCACGTGGGCGCCCTCAATCAGGTCATGGCTCAGGAGGTGGCTGTCACGAAATCGTCGCGACAGCACCCGGCTGAAGGCACGTACGTCGTAGATGCCTTTTCCGTGGTAGGAGCCTTCCGCGGTGAGATCCTGGTTTACATCCGAGACGACACGAGTGTAGGGATCGATCCCCACTGCGTGCGCAAAGAGCCGGCTGAACGGGGAGCCGTTGGTGCTTGGCAGGGATGGGCTGACCCGAGGCTGGATGATCGTGTAGGTTCCGGCAACGATGCGGCCTTCGTTGTCGATGCGCGGACGGTTCAACGGGTGGGCCAGCGTCTCAACCATACGTCGCGCCGTTCCGGTTGGCAGTTGGGTGTCGCTGTCAAGCGTGATGACAAACCGAACTCCACGTAGTCGATCTGGATCACCGAGGTAGACCAGCTGTTCGGCGTCATCCGCGCGCGTTCCGTCGATCAACTCGTTAAGTTCTTCGAGCTTGCCGCGTTTTCGCTCCCATCCAATGAAGGCCTGCTCCGATTCACTCCAGACTCGCTGTCGGTGGAGCAGGAAGAATCGTTCGTTTCCGTAGCGCTCATTCAACGTCTCGAGCCCGCTGATAGCGCGCTGCAGCAGGGACGCATCGTTGTCACGGTGCTGCTCGATCCAGTCCGTGTAGTCCGTGAACAGGCTGAACAGCAGATTCCGGTCTCGGTTGGCCAGGTAGCGTACCTCAATTCGTTCAATCTGTTCGTCGATGGTGCGAGTGTCGACCAGCATCATGGGAACGACCACAAGCGTTCGAAAGATGTCGGGAATCCCCGCGTTCCGGTAATCCATTTTTGCCAGGGCGCGAGGTGGGAAGATTCGCAGGATCAGGTAGTTTGCCAGCTCGACGGCGAGTTGACTCAGCGGGAGTATCGACGTCGCCAGGAACGCAACTTGTACGATTACCGGCAGGTGACGAATCCCAAAGAGGACAATTGGTGCAGCGAACAGCGCCAGGAACAATCCAACCGCCGACAGATATACGGCTGAATGGTGTCGCGTGGCCCACGAACGCATTCGTTCGCCAAGCGGTACGCGCGCGCCAACCCGGTGCGAGAGCTCGTGTCTGGCTCCTCCTGTGAGGAAGAACCCGATGTGTGATCGTTCGTCGCCAGGTTCCACGGATTCGCCGGCCAGATCGATGACCGCCCGGGCAACCTGCAGCTCGGTGTGACCGGAACGGCGTGAGTTCTGTTCAACCGCGCGCCGATAGCGATCCCGGGTCGAAAAATCCATTGCGGGGTAGACTCCGGCGGGATCGAGCCGCAGGAGTCGTTCGACGTAGCTGACCTCCTCGAAGGCTTCCCTCCAATCCAGCTGGGTGAGCTCTCTGAGACTGGTGAACGCGTTTCCGACCGCGATCTGTTCTTTCGCCTGACGGTCCTGTTCACTGCTGTTCAGTTCGTCAATCGGCCGGTGAAAGACCCGTTCGAGCCAGCTACGCACCAGGATCGAGCAAGACTCTTCACCGTAGAGATGATCGAGCAGCTGGAAGGCAAAATGCGTACTGGGCGTGACGTACTGGTCGGTCAGTTCGGCCAGCATCGGAAACAGGGAGCTTGGGTTGCGCCGGTCGGCGGTGATCAGACGGTTGGCCCAGAAATCGGCGGTTTCGCGATCACGCAGCTCGGCGAGGCCGCGGGAGGCAAGCGCAACGATCCCCTCGACGAGTGCGAGTCGGAGCATCTGGGGCATCGCCCACAGCTCGGCGGTGGTAAGCGGTTCAACTGACTGATACGCTTCGACAAACGATACAATGGTTTCCCGATCGATTCGAAGGCTGGTATCGGCGGCAAGCTGTCTGGCCAGGATGTACGCGCGGGGCATGCCACGGTTCCCGTCGTCAGTCACCACCGGCAGCTCGCGATAAAAACGACGGGACAGATTCCGCTGAATATCTCTGATTGCGCCGTCGATCAGGTACTGATTGTCCAGGATCCACTCGATGATCGGGGTGGCTCGCTGTCCAAGCGCAGCAGCCCCTGACAGGTCTCGAGAGACCGGACCGATCCATTGTCTCATCTGTTTCAGGCGATCAAGCAAAAGGGTGCTGGATGACGTCCGGAGACTGAGGCGAGTGGTAGCGGCAAGGTGGCGCGCGCGCTCCTGAATCTGCAAAAGGGTAAGCGGGGTGGTGACGGTTCCTGGATCGTCAATTACGGGAGCGCGCTCGGGGTTGAGAAAAAACACGATCGGAGGGTTTTCGCCGCTGCTCCGCAACAGGACTGCGGGCTTCTGCAGTTGCGCCATTGGTGCCTGCAGGACAAGAGCCGACTCCTCAACTGCCAGCCGAGAGGAGAGTCGCTTGACCAGTCCGCGTGTGGAACGGTGCGGCCAAAGTGGTGAATGGATCGAGATCCGGCCGTTCGCGTCTCGGTGGACCAGAGCCGCCCGGTGGTACCCCGTGCGCTTCAGCCTCCGAAGCGCCTCCTGGGCGTCTTCGCGTCTGATGAAGAACGCGGTCAGTGTTGCTGGTTTCACGGTCTTCCCTTTCGGGAGCATCCATCAGTGGTGCCACCCGGTGCGGTGTTCGCATTACCAACAACGGTAGTGGTCCGACCACCCGAAGTCTGTTCGCTACCGCACAGACCAGACCCGAGACAAGCAACCCGCCCGGTTACTTGGGGAGGAATGATACTTGGGGAGGAATGACTGATTCGTCGAAAAACCGTGATCGTAGAGAGCGTGACCTGCCGGAGACGGGACTTGAACCCGTACAGACGCAATGTCCGGGGGATTTTAAGTCCCCTGTGTCTACCAATTTCACCACTCCGGCGGTGCGCTGAGACTACACTGCGACGCAAAGGCAGTCAACAAAGTGCCGTTGCTGTGATACGATGAATCCCATGAATGCTCCGACAATCGGTCGCCGTTTTTCCGGGTTTTTCCGTCCCGAAGCGGCGCTGTTGAACACCGATCGAGAAGACTACCGGTTCTTTGTGGTCACGCACTACATCTACCTCTTCTCATTGGTTGGTCACCTGGCCTTTATTCCCTTGTTCGCGGCCCTGGGGATCATTCCGCTTGCGCTCTACAATGTCGCGAGCGTTCTGGTCTTTACGGTCTGCATCGCGGTAAACAAGGCCGGACGCCACCGTGCGGCGTTTTTTGTTGGAGCGGTAGAGGTGGTGGTTCACTCGGCACTGTGCGCCCTGTTGATTGGCTGGGACACCGGCTTTCACTATTTCATTGTTGGCGTGATCCCCTTTGCGATGATGATACCCGGGCTTCGGTCCTCGATCAGAACCACGATGGCGTTCATCGTGCTGGTTCTGTACGGGGTGGTCTACTTTGCGTCGGAGCTGATAGCAACGCCGTTTCTCCTCGCCGAGCGTATGACCGCCATTCTGAACTATGCCAATCTCGTGATCACGTTTGGGGCGTTCTCGTTTCTGGTGCACTACCTCGCCCAGGCGTCGATTCGGGCGGAAGCGGCGGTTGGCGAGTTGTCGCGAACCGATTTCCTGACAGGAGTACTGAATCGGCGCGGGATGCTGACCCAGCTCGAAACCGAATACGCGACCTTCCGTCGCACGGGCCGTCCGTTCTCGGTTCTGATCGTTGATCTTGATCGGTTCAAGCGCGTGAACGACCGCTACGGTCACGCCGCCGGAGATGCCGTTCTGACGGCAACCGCCCGACTCTTTCAGGAAACGTTGCGTGCTCGCGATCAGCTCTGTCGATGGGGCGGAGAGGAGTTCCTCGTGCTTCTTCCCGAGACCGATCTCGCCGGCACCAGAATCGTAGCTGAGAAACTCCTCGGAGGGATGAGAGGATTGAACGTACCGTTTGGATCGTTGAACCTCTCAATTACCGTAACCATCGGGGGAGCCTGCTGTAATCGGCGGGCAACGGTGGACCAGATCATTGTCTGCGCCGACCGTGCCCTCTACAGCGGCAAGGACGGCGGGCGCGATCGCGTCGTCCTGTGCCGGGATATTACGCGCTGCAATGAGGCACACGGCTGCTCGGAGATAGACCAGACCGCGATGGACCAAACCGCTACGGATCAAACGGGAAAGTAGGTTGGAGCGTTCCCAGATCGCCACTTGATGTTGCACCCCATACTGGGCTTCTGGTCCGAGGGCGGTGGCGATCCGGCAAGCAGCGCATCCATGGCGGTTCGCAGATCGGCGCCGGTTACCGGTTTATCGTTGCCGGGGCGTGAATCGTCCATCTGTCCGCGGTAGTACAGAGCCCCGTCGCCGTCAAAGAGGAAAAAGTCGGGAGTGCACGCGGCCTGGAACGCTTTCGCCGATTCCTGCGTCTCATCGTACAGGTAGGGAAAGGTGAACCCGTTGTCACGGGCGATTGCCGCCATCTTTTCGGGGCCGTCGTCCGGATGGGTGGTCACGTCGTTGGAGCTGATGGCTACGGCCTTGAATCCTTTGGTCTGGTATTCCTTCACCATCCGTACCAGTTCTTCGCGCACGTGAATCACGAAGGGACAGTGGTTACAGATAAACATCACCAACGTGCCCGGCGCTCCCGTGATGGTGTTGCTCGAGATCTGCTTGCCGGTGGTGTCGGGCAGGGTAAAATCCGGCATCCGGGTGCCAAGAGAGAGCATTGTCGAAGGGGTTGCTGCCATGGTCGGTCTCCTTTGTCGGTTCGTCGTCCAAAACGCGCGTCGCCCCTCAAACATACCGCATGAAGGGCGATGAGAAAAGCACACGCTTTGGAACAGTGCGAAAAACCTGAACCAATTCCGTTCCTACGAGGATTTTGCGAATCGCGCCCGCATCATGGCGAAGTAGTCCGCCGCTTCGCTCTGGTCCACCGCGGTGTCGACTTCGGAGACCGTGATCAATTCCGCGGGTATTTCTTCCAGAAAAGGGGATGGGCTGCAATCAATCACGTCGCGCATTACCTTTCGCCGGCGGCATGAGGTCAGAAACAACTTTCGCTTCGCACGGGTGATCGCCACGTAAAAGAGCCTTCTCTCCTCTTCGATGTTGGCTTCATCTTCTTCAATTGCGCGGGCGTGTGGGATCACTCCGTCCTCGACCCCAGCGACAAAGACCACCTCGTGCTCGAGTCCTTTGGCGGCGTGGATGGTCATGAGGTTGATCTTGCCCCGATCATCGTCGTCGTCAACGTCGTCACGGAGCTGCAACGTAATCCGATTCAGAAAGGCGAAGAGACCTGGGTCGAGGTTGTCGGGATCCTTCTCGTACGCACGCATGATATCGATGAACAGCTCGATGTTGCGAAATTTCCACTTGGCCACCTTGTCGTTCTTCTGGTGCTCAGAGACCAGATGGGACCAGTAGTCGATCTCGGCTACCAGGGCGGTCACCGTTTCGGCCATGCGCTTGCCGGAAAGCAGCTTGGGGCGATAGGTGTCGATCAGACCGGTGAACTCGGAGAGATCGGATTGGGCACGGACAGCGAGGGGGGAGTCGGCCGCGGCGCTCAGGGCGTGCATGGCGCTGAAGAGCGAGACACCGGCCGATCGGGCGTATTCCTGGAGCTGCTCGAGCGTCTTGCGGCCAATTCCGCGTCGGGGGGTATTCATGATCCGAAGCAGACTCACGTCATCGTCCGGGTTTGCGCAGAGTCGAAGGTAGCAGATCATGTCCTTGATCTCTTTGCGCTGGAAGAAACTCTCGCCTCCCGACATACGGTAGGGGATGTTCTCCGCAAGAAAACCTTCCTCCAGCGTTCGGGCGAGATTGTTGGTGCGGATGAGAACTCCCACGTCGTGGTACTTCAACTGCTCGCGCATCGCGAGGGTCTTGATCTTCTCTGCAATAAAGGCGGCCTCGGCGCGTTCGTCCTCCGGATAGGCGAGCTCAATGGGGGAGCCGCCCTGCGTTCCGGTCCAGAGGTTCTTGGACTTGCGGTTGGTGTTGTGCGCAATCACGCCGTTTGCGGCAGCCAGGATGGTGTCGCTCGAGCGGTAGTTGCGCTCGAGCTTGATCTCGCAGAGTCCGGGGAAGTCCGCTTCAAACTGAATGAGGTTTTTGTAGTCGGCACCGCGCCAGGAATAGATCGATTGATCGTCGTCACCGACGACGCAGACGTTCTGGTGCTCAACGCCCAGGAGGTGGAGAAAATCGTATTGCTGCCGGGAAGTATCCTGAAACTCATCCACCAGCATGTACTGGAAGCGTCGTCGGTATTCGTCGAGAACATCCGGGTGTTCTTGCAGGATCCTGATGGGAATCTGTATCAGATCGTCAAAGTCCACGGCGTTGTAGAGTTTCATGTGCGACTGATAGTCATCGTAGAGCGGACGAAGATGCGCAGAATCGTCGTTCCACTCGGCAGTGCCGCTCTTCATGCGTGAGAAGGCGGTGAGGGTGCCGTAGAGGTCAAGGGTCTCCAGCGGGAGGCGCATCTCCCGTGCGGTCTCTTTCAAAAGCGACAGCTGATCGTTGGTATCGTAGATGCTGAAGTTCTCCCGATAACCGAGCCGGTGAATATGGCTGCGCAGCACGCGCACGCCGAAGGCGTGAAACGTGGAAACAATGAGATTCGGCAACTTCTTTCCGATCAGCGCCCGAATCCGCTCCGACATCTCTCGGGCGGCCTTATTGGTAAACGTGAGGGCCAGAATGGCGCTCTGGGGCACTCCCGCCCCGAGCATGTTCGCAATTCGGTAGGTGATCACCCGGGTCTTTCCCGAGCCCGCTCCGGCAATAATGAGAACCGGGCCGTTGATGGTCTCCACGGCCCGGATCTGCTGTGGGTTGAGTTCTTTCTGGTAGTTGAGCTTCACGGCAGTCACCACAGCACGCCGTGCCGCCCGCTGTCAAGCTTGCGGTGGTCGGGGCGAGGTCCGTGGGAGCTCATCGAGGGGCGCCGACGTCACGCCCGGAGGCAACTTTCTCGAGAAGGGCAACGTACAGTGGCCCCCTCCCATCGGCGCGGTCGGGAAGCACGTGCACGCCGTGACGGGTCTCCTCGCCCCACGGGAGGTCTGGTCGGTGCAGCGCCACCAGACCGGCCCTCCGCGCGAAGGCGCGGGCAACCACGTCATCGTTCTCCTGGGGAGAGAGCGCACAGGTGACATAGAGGAGCGTTCCTCCCACTACCAGCGTGTCGATGGCTGCGGCCAGAAGCGCAAAGGCCTGTATGCTGAGACTGCGGGTGCGGCCGGCCGACCAACGGGAAAGATGGGCAGGATCCGTGATCACGTGGCGTTCACTTGAACACGGTACGTCGAGCAGAATTCGCTGCGCCGACGCCGGCCGCACCACTCCCCACCGGGTGGCATCGTGACCGGTGACGGTCACCCTGGATCGAAGCGCATCGGGAAGGTGGTTATCCAGCACGCGATGGAGCCGTGCACGACGGGTTGCGGAACGCTCGTTGCTGATGAGCGTGGCGCCCTCGGGAAGCCTCACCGCGAGTGCAAGGGTTTTGCCGCCGGGTGCTGCGCAAAAATCGATTACCTCGTCGCCCGGTGACAGCGGCAGCGCGTCGGCGGCCGCTCGGGACGCCTCATCGAGGTAGTAGGGGGTCTTCAGCGGCGCCGAGAGCGCGATCTGATGCGGCGGTGAGACAAGGGCGGTGCGCAACACCGGCCATCGATCGCCGTACAGCTGTTCGTAGTAGCGGTCAAACGCCTGAGGACCGTGGGTGTCGGATGCGTCGCCGGTGCGACGCGTGGATCGGGACATTGGCTTACCTTGACGCAGAGGGGAGGCCGGAGTATCGTAGGCGCATGAATTTTCATGCGGTGCTCTTCGATCTCGACGGCACCCTGCTCGACACCTTAGCAGATATTGCCCACTCGATGAACCACGCCCTGCAGTTGTTGGGTTTTCCCACTCACGAGGTGGACTCCTATCGACGCCGGGTGGGATGGGGA
>SLTF01000258.1 GCA_007130025.1 Spirochaetales bacterium
ATAGACCATCTGCTGAACACCGACGTACCCATTGTCTGGTTTGATCGCGTCTGGGACGACGAGCGCATTCTGACGGTTCGCCTGGACAATCAGCAGGCGGGAGCGCTTGCCGCTCAGCATCTCTGCCAACACGGGCACGAGCGACTGGCGGTGGTCACCGGTCCCAACAACGTCGACCTCTGTCATGACCGTCTCCATGGGTTTGTGAATGCTGCACGTGCGGCCGGGGCGGAGGTTTTGCCGCAACACGTCTATGAAGGTGACTTTACCTTTGAAACGGGCGTGGCGGTTGCTGAGCAGATGCTCCAGCAGGGACTCCCCTATACGGCGGTCTGGGCTCAGAACGATCTCATGGCGATTGGATTGATGAAAGTGTTTCTTTCGCGGGGTGTGAGCGTTCCTGGGGACATTTCCATTGTGGGGATGGATGGCATACCCCTCACCCAGATGGTGTATCCGGAACTCACGACTGTCGCGCAGCCGCTGGAGCAGATGTGCGAGGACCTGTTTTCCAAGATCGTAGCGAGCGAGAATCTGGTAGATGAACGCGACAAGCATCGAGTGTTTCAACCGACTCTGGTTGAGCGCCAGTCGGTGCGGTCGCTTCTAACCGATGAACGGCAACAAGCCGTCGTCGATGAATACAGGAGGATTCCATATGGAACGACAACTGGTTGAACGAGCATTGAACGAAGGTAAGGGTATTTTCCGTCTCACCCCCACGTGGGTACCGCGGTCGTTCTGTATACCCGGCAAGCGGCTCAAGCTCCACCCGAATGATTACTACGCCTTCGGCGCCAGCCGCGGCGGCATCGACGAGCGCTGGTTCTCGTCCACCACCAAGGCGGACAACGGTCCCGGCACCACTCCCGATGAGGGCCTCAGCTACATCGCCGTCTCCGGTGCACCCACCACCGACGCAATGGAGAAGGTGCAGCTCAAGACCGCCATCGAGCTGATGGGTAACGAGATCCTCGGTGCTGACGTGATGAAGAAGCACGGCGGCTGGGTCATGTACAGCAAGTACTTTGATAACCAGGAACCGCTTCCCTTCCACATCCACCACACCGACGAGCGAGCCGCGGATGTGGGGCAGCTCGGCAAACCCGAGGCGTACTACTTTCCCAAGCAGCTCAACAACCACGGTGGCTGGTTTCCCTACACCTTCTTCGGCCTCAACCCCGGGACCACGCCCGACGACATCAAGCGCTGTCTGGCCAACTGGGAGCAGGGCGACAACGGAATCCTCGACCTCTCCAAGGCACACCGTCTCGTGCCCGGAACCGGCTGGGACGTACCGCCGGGAATCCTGCACGCACCCGGCTCCATGCTTACCTACGAGCCGCAGCGAGCCTCGGACGTCTTCTCCATGTTCGAGTCCCTCGTCTGGCAGGTGTACACACCAAAAGAGCTGCTCTGGAAGGACGTTCCCAAGGATCGGCGCGAAGACCTCGACTACTACGTGAGCCTTCTCGACTGGGAGAAGAACGTCGATCCGGACTTCCACAAGAACCGCTTCATGCCGCCCAAGCCGGTGAAGGCCGAAGCAGAGATGGAGGCAGACGGCTACAACGAGCAGTGGATTGTCTACAAGTCGGAGTTCTTCTCCGCCAAGGAACTCACCGTCAGACCGGGCCGCTCGGTTACCATCAAGGACGAGGGGCCCTACGGAGCCATCGTGGTCCAGGGCTACGGCACCTTCGGCACCCTGTCGATCAACGCCCCGGCACTGATTCGCTTTGGCCAGATGACCGAAGACGAAGTATTCGTGACCGCGGTGGCGGCGAAGGCGGGCGTCACCATAACCAACAAGAGCGATCGCGACGATCTGGTGCTGCTCAAGCACTTTGGTCCGCGGGCGTAAGGAGGGGCGCCGACCCCGCCTGAGTGGGGCGGCGCATCAACAAGATTATTTCAACGATAAGAATCAAGGAGGTGATGGAATCGATTGTAGTGCAATAGCTCGACGCAGACGCGTCAGGCAAAGAGACAACGGAGCCGGATACCGGTTCCAGACAACCCGCTCCCAAAACATCCGGGAGTACGGGGCAATGAGGGAAACAGGAGGTTTCTTACCATGAAAAAACTGATTATCGTAGCACTTGTTCTGGCACTGCTGGTGCCGGCATTTGGATTCGCCGCCGGTCGGCGCGACGCAGCCGACGGAACGATCCGCATCGGCATGTCGGTACCCGGTCTGCAGTTCCCCTTCTTCGTCACCATGCGTGAAGAGGCAGAGGCGGCAGCGGCCGAACTCGGCGCAACCATCGTCTTCGCAGACGCCCTGAACGACGCCGCCAAGCAGGCTTCCGACATCGAGAACTTCATTGCGCAGGGTCTGGATGCAATCCTGATCTCGCCGATGACCACCGACGCGCTGGTGCCGGTTATCGAACAGGCCGTAGCCGCCGGTATCCCGGTAGCCACCGTTGACCGCCAGGCCAACACCGACCGCGTACTCGTTCACGTGGGCGCAGACAACGTCGAGGGTGGGCGCGCCGCGGCACGCTTCATCATCGAGCAGCTCGGTGGAAGCGGTTCGGTCATCCAGCTCGAGGGCACCCCTGGTGCATCGGCAGCCATCGACCGCAAGGCAGGCTTTGACGAAGTGATGGCCGGTTCCGGAATCACCATGCTCACCAGCCAGTCGGCGGAGTTTGACCGCGCACGCGGCCAGACTGTCATGGAAAACCTGATCCAGGCCTTCCCGAACTTTGACGCGGTCTTCGGTGCCAACGATGAAATGATCATTGGTGCAATTGAGGCCATGCAGGGTTCCGGCATTAACGCCCGCGATAAGGTTACCATTGGCTTTGACGCAACGCCGGACGCCTTCGCCTACATCCGAAACGGTCTGCTCGATGCAACCATCGACCAGTTCCCCGGACAGCAGGCGGGACAGGCGCTGCAGATCCTGGTTGACAACATCCGGACCGGTGCGCGGCCGCCTCAGCCCGTGATTTTCATCTCGCCGCTTCCGGTTACTTCGGCCCCGTAACGGAACTCACGGCATAGTGATTGATGTGGGGGTGACGTTCGTCACCCCCACTGTGTCGCCTGATCAACAGAAGAAACAGGAACCGCAGTTATGGAACCAGTCTTGCGCATGCAGGGTATCAGCAAATCATTCCCCGGCGTTCGTGCGCTCCAGAACGTGGACTTCGAGCTCTTGCCCGGAGAGGTCCACGCCCTGGTGGGCGAGAACGGAGCGGGAAAATCGACGCTGATGAAAATTCTCTCCGGGGTCTACACGCCGGATGAGGGGGACATCCAGCTTAAGGGTGCCAGCGTGGTAAACGCCGGACCCAAAGCGATGCTGGACGCCGGCGTCAGTGTGATCTACCAGGAACTGAACCTGGTGCCCCATCTGTCGATTGCGGAGAACGTCATGCTCGGGCGTGAGCCACGGAGAACCGGTGGTCTCATCGACTGGAAGGCAATGCGAACCGAGGTTCAGAAGCTCATCGCGCAGTTCAACCTCAAGCTCGACCCACGGACTCCGGTCTATCGGATCAGCCCTGCCTACCAGCAGGTGGTTGAGATTATCAAGGCAATCTCGCTGCGCTCAGATATCCTGGTGATGGACGAGCCCACGGCCTCGCTCACCGGAAACGAAGTTGAGCGCCTCTTCGAGATCATC
>SLTF01000158.1 GCA_007130025.1 Spirochaetales bacterium
AAGTGAACCGCCGGAAGGTCCGCGCGATGAGGGGTGCCGTCCAGACCGAGAGGAAGAATCCGCCGATCCAGACCACAAAGGCAATCAGTGCCACCGGGGCGGCGTGCGCCCACGACGCCTGTGTGCCCGCCTGCGGATCCAGCGCCATCGCGATTGCCAGCACCACAATCGCGAGCCCATCCTGCAGCAGCGAACTGCCGACAATTGCCGCCCCCTCCGGCGATCCCAGCCGATGCTGCGAATGCAGAATACGCGCCTGCACGCCGAGCGACGTGGAGACCGAGAGCGCCGCAAAAAAGAGCACCCGCTGGTCGGTCATGGGATATCCCAGGTAGAGCACCCCCACCCCAACCCCAACGATCAGCGCCGCGGTTGCGCTCCCAATCGCCACAGCCATGCCCCGCGAGGACATTCGCTTGAACAGATGGGGGTCAGACTCCAACCCGACGGCCAGGATGTGAATCACGGCCCCCACCGCCGCAAAGGCGTACAACTGCAGCGAAACTGAGAACGGTCCGTCCGCAAGCGGAATGAGCCCGTCGGGAAACCCCGGCACCGGCGTGGCCCCCAGCGCATAGGGACTCAGCAGCAGCCCAACGGTCACCTCACCCAGGAGGGACGGAAGGTGCAATCGCTTTGCAATGGTAGCCCCGAGCCGGGCGAAAAGGATAATCACCCCGAGCTGCAGCAGCAGCCGCGTGATCTCGTGCGCAACGGCGATCTCCTGCAGCCCCTCGAAGGCGAAGAGCGGAGCCGGGGCTCCGAGGACCAGAACGAGAACCAGGCCGATCACCGGAACGGCGCCGACCGAGCCGCGCGAACGCGGAGGAAAGCGGGTGGGTAGAACACTGTCTTTGAAACGCGACATGAGATGAAAACTCTCCGGTGGCTATTCTATAGACCGCCTGCGCAGCGGTGTCAATTGCGGCAACCGAGCTATCAGAACATTCCCGCCAGTCCGAAGAGGTGGTAGACCGTGCTTCCCGTGCTCGACTCCATGGCGCTGACACGGTAGGAGACGCCGAGGTTTCGGGTGAAGAACACGTTGGTCATAACCGAGGCCCGAGGCAGGAAGGTGTTGGGGTCGAAAGCCGCGGAGTATCTCGCTTCGATCTGCAGAAACCGCCACAGGGTGGCCCGTACGTTGATCCCCGCCAGAGCGAAGAGATCGGTGTCATCGATTGACTCATCGATCTGCATCCCTGGTGGCGGACCAATCGGCAACCCGAAAGAAACGTCTCCGCCCACGAGGTTCACCTCCCCACCGACCCACGGGAAGATCACCACGTTTGTCCGCGCATCGCCGAACGGATACTGTCGGCCGGTGCGGAGGTACGGTGCAACCACCGTGGTCTTCAGGCTGAAATCCTGAAGGTTCACCTCAGCGCCCATCGGAGAGACGGCGACGATGTTGTTTCCCGCGTCAATATCGAGCGTGAGCAGCTGCACCCCTCCACCGATCACCAGGTTTTCGATCTCACCGAGCGAGAAATAGAAATCCACGTTGGTGTGCAGGCCCCAGAGCGACGAGTAGTTCACGTCGGGGGCGTGGTAGAGGAAGGCGTTCGCCTGAAACGTCCCGGTGCGAATCCACTGTGCGTAGAGACCGAGCATCAGGTCGGTGTCTTCCAGTCGGATGTCTCCACTCCCGGATTCCCGTTGGTACACACTGGTAACGAAACCGGCGTACGGAGCCACGATACGGATGTCAGTCGGTTGAGCAGCGGCACTGGAAATCGCCACTCCCAGGAAACACACGGCGGTAATGGTCTTCGCGATTCCGCGGAACATCGGACTACCCCTTTGGTGATTGATGATCGACCTTCGGGTAGTGTACTGCGAACCTCCAATGGAGGACCACCTCAACGGTGGGAAAAGCACACGCTTTGGAATACCCGGAAACAGAACCGGCCGTCCTTGTGGGACGGCCGGATGCGTGAGACAAGATGAGCGCCCGTTACTTCTTTTTGGGAGCGGGTTTCTTGTCAGCCTTGGGCGCGCTCTTTGACGGAGCAGCGGGAGCCGCGGGCTTCTTCTTGGGATCGTTACCCATCGCTTCTGAGCCTCCTGGAAGACATCCTGTCTTCCAATCATTAAACATCGACCTGAGCAAAAGGTAACGCAGATTCCGTCATCCGAGGAGAAAACTTACCAGAATCGGCGTCAGAATGGCGGTCAATATACCACACAGACATATACCCAATCCGGCCGCCGCCCCCTGCAGCTGCCCCTCTTCCAGCGAACGGGCGGTCCCGATGCCGTGGGCGGCACTCCCCATTGCCAGACCGAAGGCAATGGGATTGGTAACGCCAAAAAGCCGCAGAATCACCGGTCCAACCACCGCTCCGTAAATTCCCGTGAGCACCACGAACACCGCCGTCAGCGGAGCGTCGCCGCCGATTCCCTCGGCAACGGCGATCGCGATTGGGGTGGTGACGCTCTTGGGGGCGAGAGCCCGAACCACCACGTCCGGGGCACCCATCAACAGGGGAGGCACCACCGCCGCCACAATTCCCACGGCGCTGCCGAAGAACACCACGGAGAGCATCATCGGCGCCGACCGCTTCATCTCCTGAAGACGGACGTAGAGCGGCACCCCCAACGCGACCACCGATGGGCCCAGAAAGAACGAGATCATCCTGCCGCCTTCCATGTAGGTCTGGTAGTCGGTGTCCGTCACCCGGAGGATCACGATGAGAAGAGCTCCGGTGACCATGACCGGGTGCAGCAGGGGAAACCGCACGCGCTGGTAGAGCGGCTTGGCCAGGGCGTAAAGCAGCAGCGACACCGCGACCCAGAGCACCGGTTGAGGAACAATCGGTGGAAAGCTCACATCGGGTCTCCTTCATCGGCGTGTTTCCGTTCCAGCCGCCGCATCCACCACTGGGTGGGCAGGCCGATGGCCAGCAATACCGCCGTCGCGCCGACGGCCAGCGAGACGACGATGGCCGGCCAGTTGTCACCGATCAGATTGAAGTAGACCATGACGCCCACCGAGGGCGGAACAAAGAGAAACGCCAGGTTATCCAGCAGCGTGTTGGTCGCCCCCTGGACCTGCTCCAGACGCACGATGCGCAGCGAGAGCGCGGCCGTCAGCAACAGCATTCCGATGACGTTTCCCGGCAGGGCGAGACCCAGCCCAGAGATCGCCTCTCCGATCAGGAGGAAGAGCATGAGAATTCCAATACCGCCAAACATTGGTGCCCACTATAGATGTGCGCACGGGACAGGTCAACACGGCGCTGGTCGGCCGACGGGTCATCTGGTACCATCACGCCCATGGCCTACGCCCAGTTTGGAGAAGACGTCACGCTTCACCGATTGATCCCCGACGGTGACGGCCTCTACGTGGAGATCGGCGGCAACGACGGGATAACCGGCAGCAACACGCTCTTCTTCGAGGAGCTCGGCCGTCCCTGCGTGGTTGTCGAACCGGTTCCCTACCTCGCACGGCAGATCCGAGCCCGCAGACGCTGCACCGTCATCGAAGCGGCGGCGGACGAGCGGGAGGGTGAGGCGGAGTTTCTGATTGCTGCCGGCGGCGACACGCTGTCAACGCTCAATAACGTCAATCGTGCGCTCTCGCGCATCGATGAACACATCGGCGGGATCGAGACGATCCAGGTCCGCACCCGAACGTTGGATTCGATGCTGGAAGAAGTCGATGCCAAGCGAATCGAACTGATCTCAATCGATGTCGAGGGAAACGAGCTCTCGGTGCTGCGAGGGCTCACCCTCGACCGGTGGAAACCCCGGGTACTCATTCTGGAAGACAACTCGTTCGGGAGGGACCGCCGCGTGCAGGAGCATCTGCACCAATGCGACTACCTACGGTTCCGCATTACCGGCGTGAACCACTGGTACTGCGCCCGCGGCGACCGGCGGCTCGATACCGCCCTGCACCGCCTGCAGTCGGCTCTGTTCGCGGTGCTGGTGCGGGCGTACGGTATGATTTCAGGCCGAGGCCGGAACGGAGAGACGGCGTGATCAATCAGCCGGCCCCACGTTTGGCGCCACTTCACCCCCGGAGCGTTTCGGCCAGAAATCGCCCCGTGTGCGAACGCGGCTCAGCCGCGATCTGCTCCGGTGGACCCGCCACTACTACCTCGCCGCCCCCAGCGCCACCCTCAGGCCCCAAGTCAATGATCCAGTCCGCCTCGGCGATCAGATCAAGGTTGTGCTCGATGACCACCACACTGTTCCCCGCGTCTACCAGCCGGTGAATCACCTCGGCCAGGCGCTGCACATCGGCCATGTGAAGTCCGATGGTGGGTTCGTCCAGGATGTAGAGGGCCCCGCCGGGAGTTGCCGCGTCCGACGTGGAGCCGCGGCGCGGAGCTTCCCCGGCGGTGCGCGCCTTGGCGAGTTCGGTTACCAGTTTGATCCGCTGCGCCTCGCCACCACTGAGGGTGGGACTCTGCTGACCCAGCCGAAGGTAGCCCAGGCCCACGTCGCAGAGCAGCTGCAAGGGACGATGGATCGAGGGCTGGGCGGCAAAGAACTCCACCGCCTGGTCGATGCTCATCTCGAGAACATCACTGATGCTCTTTCCCTTGAACTCCACCTCAAGCGTATCCGGCGTAAACCGCTTACCGCTGCACGACTCACAGATCACCGAGACGTCGGGGAGAAAGCTCATCTCGATGCGCTGCAACCCCTGCCCGCCGCAGCTTTCGCAACGTCCCCCCGCGGTGTTGAAAGAGAATCTGCTCGCGGTGTAGCCGCGCATCCGCGATTCCGGCAGTCCGGCGAAGAGCTTGCGAATGGCGTCCCAGATGCCTACGTAGGTCGCCGGGGTTGATCTCGGGGTCTTCCCAATGGGTGTCTGATCGACCTCGCGAATCGCGCTTATCAGCCGATCCCCGTCGATCGCGCGGCACCCGATCAGCACCGGCGCGCTCTTCTTCCGACGGGCTCCCGGCGCAAGCAGCCCGGAAAGGTTGCGGTGCAGCACGTCGCGGATCAGCGAACTCTTGCCGCTTCCGCTGACACCGGTGACGCAGACAAAGCGCCCGAGCGGGATCGCTACGTCAACGTTCTTCAGATTGTGCAGGTCCGCTCCCTGAATGGCAATGGCACCCCGATCCTCGGTACGCGGCGGGCGCGGCACGAGGGGGTGGCGAGGCGGGTTGCGCAGAAAGGCTGCGGTGATCGAACGGCGGTCCTTCAGGAAGGCGCGGGCGGGGCCGGCGAAGAGTACCTCGCCACCGGTGACCCCTCCCCCGGGACCGAGATCAATCACGTGTTCAGCACGGCGGATGGTGGCCTCGTCGTGCTCCACCACCACCACCGTATTGCCCTTCCGCTGCAGGCCGGTCAGCGTGTCGAGGAGCATCGCGTTATCGCGCGCGTGCAACCCGATGGTCGGCTCGTCGAGCACGTAGCAGACCCCGCGCAGATTGGAGCCCAACTGCGACGCCAGGCGGATCCGCTGCGCCTCACCGCCCGAGAGCGTGGGTGCGGCACGATCGAGCGGCAGGTAGCCGAGCCCCACCTGCTGCAAAAAGCTGAGCCGCGACCGAAGTTCGGCCACAATATCGCGGCCAATCGCCTCTTCCCGGCCGTGCAGCTCCATCTCTGCCACCAGGCGTGCGGCTTCGTCCACGCTGAGGGCCGCGACGTCGGTGATGGAGCGATCGCGAAAGCGCACGGCGCGAGCCTGAGCGTTGAGGCGGGTGCCCGAGCACTCCGGGCAGGGCGCGGCGAGCCGGTCTACCGCGGAGATGTCGCCCCGCTCTTCCTCCCCGGCGTCCGGGGGAACGGCCAGGCCGGTGCCGGTGCAGATAGGGCACCATCCGTGACGCGAGTTGTACGAGAAGAGCCGCGGATCAGGCTCGGGAAATCCGGTGCCACAGCTGGGACAGGCACGACGCGTGGAGAAGACCACCGCCGCTCCATCAGTCACCAGGTGGAGGACTCCCTTTCCAAACCCGAGCGCCTTTTTCACCGCCGCCGCGACGTCGCGCTCCGACCGCGCGGTGATACGTATCTCCGCAATCGGCAATTCGATGGTGTGTTCCCGAAACCGGTCGAGGCGCGGCCACTCGTCCGTCGGAAGGAGCTCGCCGTCCACGCGCAGATGTGCGTACCCCTTGGCCGCCGCCCAGCGCGCCAGATCGGTGTAGTAGCCCTTGCGACTGACCACCAGCGGGGACAGAATCTGTACCGACCGTCCCGGGTAGTCGGACAGAATCTGGGAGACAACGGCCTCGGGCGTCTGCGGTTGAATTGGGACGTTGCACTGCGGACAGTACTGCACACCCAGCTTCACGAAGAGCAGCCGCAGAAAATGATGCACCTCGGTCACGGTGGCCACGGTGCTCTTATACCCGCCGCGGGTGGTGCGCTGCTCGATCGCCACGGTGGGCGGAACGGCGAGCACGGCGTCCACATCGGGACGCGCCGCCGGCTGTACAAATTGCCGGGCATAGGCGTTGAGCGATTCCAGATAGCGCCGCTGCCCTTCGGCAAAAAGGATGTCAAAGGCGATGGTGCTCTTCCCGCTGCCGCTCACACCCGTAATCAGCGAGAAACTTCCAAGGGGAATCTTGAGGTCGATATTCTTGAGGTTGTGTTCACGCGCATGGCGAATCTCAATCACATCGTGCGAGACCGCGGGAACCGGCGCGGCGCGGTACGACGGCGGCGCTTCTGCGGCAACGAGGCCCTCGGCGGCGGCAAGGGTGGCGGTGAGAGGCGTCGGGGTGGCGGCATCACCATCCCCCAGGTACTCCCGCAGGGCCCGCGCGGTGTGGCCATCGCCGACGGCAATTACTTCCGGAGGTCCGGTAGCCTCCACGCGGCCGCCTCCATCGCCTCCCTCGGGACCGAGGTCGATGATCCAGTCGCCGGCGGCAATCACGTCGAGGTTGTGCTCGATCACCACCACCGAGTGTCCCGCTTCCAGGAGGCGGCGAAACGCGGTGAGCAGTACGGCGATGTCTTCAAAATGGAGACCGGTCGTTGGCTCGTCGAAAAGGAAGAGCAGGCTGCGTCCGGCGCTCTTCTTACCCGAGGTCTCCGCGAGGTAGCCTGCCAGCTTGAGGCGCTGCGCTTCGCCCCCGCTCAGGGTGGGCACCGGCTGGCCAAGACGCAGGTAACCGAGCCCCACGGCGCGCAGCGGTTCGAGACCGCGCAGGACCTTGGGGTCATCGGCAAAGAACTCGCACGCCCGATCGACGGTCATCTCCAGGACATCGGCGATACTCATCGACGGTGGGAACCCCGGTCGCTCTTCGTTCAGCCGGATTTCGAGGATCTGCGGCCGATAGCGGGTACCGTCGCAGTCGCTGCAGCGCACGTAGACGTCGCTGAGAAACTGCATCTCGATGTGCTCGAAGCCGTTTCCGCCACACGTAGGGCAGCGGCCGTTGCCCGAGTTGAAGCTGAAGGTGCCCGCGGTATATCCGCGCTCTACCGCTTCCGGTTCCGCCGCAAAGCGGGCGCGAATGGCTTCAAACGCGCCGACGTAACTCGCCGGGTTGGACCGCGTGGTCTTTCCAATGGAGGATTGATCCACCAGCACCACGTCGTCGATCTGGGATATTCCCAGGATGGCGGTGCAGCGCCCGGGCGTATCGACCGGTCGACCGGTCATGGCGCGGATCCCGTAGTAGAGCACCTCCTCCATGAGGGTCGATTTCCCCGATCCACTGACACCGGTCAGACAGACCAGTTGGTACAGGGGAAGATCAACGTCAATGGATTTGAGGTTGTGTTCGGCGGCGCCCCGAATTCCGATGCTCCCCGCCCCCGCCTCACCCGGCCCGAGGGCTCCTGCCCCGGCTCCTGCACCGGCTGCGCCCACGGCGGGTGGCCTGCCGGGTGGCGCCACGGTACGGCGTCCGGTGAGATAGGCCGCGGTGAGCGATTCGCGGGACGCCAGCAGGTCCGGGAGGGCTCCCTGGAAGACGATCTCGCCGCCCGCCTCTCCCGCTCTGGGGCCCATATCGATGACCAGGTCGGCGGCGCGGATCACCTCCGGGTCGTGCTCCACCACCACAATGGTGTTGCCCAGATCGCGCAAACGGGTCAGAATCGCAATCAGCCGCTGGACGTCGCGCTGATGGAGTCCGATGCTCGGCTCGTCCAGAACGAAGAGGGTGTTTACCAGCGAGGTACCGAGGGCGGTGGTCAGGTTGATGCGCTGTACCTCGCCCCCGGAAAGAGTGCGCGACTGCCGGTCGAGGGTGAGATAGCCCAGCCCCACATCTACCAGATAGCGCAACCGGGTCTGGATCTCCGCAAGCAGAAGCGCCGTGGGCTCGTCGTCCCGCACCGTCAGCTGCTGGAAGAAGACCAGGCACTGGTCGATCGGCAGGAGCATCAGGTCGCGGATGGTGTTGCCGTTGACGCGAAAGTCGAGTGCATCCGGTTTCAGGCGGGCTCCGCTGCAGAGGGTGCATTCGGTGTAGGCTCGATATTTGGAGAGCAATACGCGGATGTGCATTTTGTAGCTCTTGGTCTCGAGCCATTTGAAGAATCGCCGTACCCCGTACCAGACGCCGTCGTCCCACTCCCCTTCACCTTCGATCACCCAGCGCTGTTGCTCGTCCGTCAGCCGGGACCACGGTGTGGTAACGGGAATGCCTCTCAGTCGGGCGAATTTCAACAGATCGGTCCGACATTCGCGGTAACTCGCGCTCTGCCACGGCTTGATCGCTCCGGTGCGCAGGGTCTTTGACTGGTCGGGGATGATCTGGTTCAGGTCGATGTCGATCACCCGGCCAAATCCCCGGCACGAGGGACAGGCACCCAGCGGCGAGTTGAACGAAAAGAGATTGGGCACGGGGTCCCGGTAGTGGATGTCGCAGTGCGCGCAGTGCAGATCGGATGAGAACCGCTCGGGTTGCCCCTGGTCATCCGAACCGGATACGCGCCAGACGACAACCCGCCCGTGACCGTGCTGCATGGCCGCCTCGACGGCCTCGACCACGCGCTGTCGGTTGCCGGCGGAGAGTGTGGTACGATCTTGCACCACGTCCAGCGTTGCCCCCTCGCGGGCGTGGATGGACTGGTAGCCCTGCTCGGCAAGAATCGCCGTGATCTCGGTTTCGGTGAAGTTATCGGGTACCCGCACCGGGAAGGTAATCACCACGCGCGCCCTCCCCGACTCCGCGGCAGAGGATTCCGCGGCAAAGAGCGCCTCGGTCACCGTCTGTGGGGTATCCCGTCCTACCGGACGTTCGCACCCCCGACAGAAGAGGGTCGACGCGCGGGCAAAAAGCAGCTTGAGGTGGTCATTGAGCTCGGTCATCGTCCCCACGGTGGAGCGCGAGGTTCGTACCGGGTTGGTCTGGTCAATCGCAATCGCCGGCGGGATCCCGTCGATACGGTCTACCTGCGGCTTGTCCATGCGGTCGAGAAATTGTCGCGTATAGGCAGAGAAGGTCTCAACGTACCGCCGCTGGCCCTCCGCGTAGAGGGTATCGAAGGCAAGCGACGACTTCCCCGACCCGCTCACGCCGGTGACGACGATGAGTCGCGATAGAGGGAGGTCGAGACTCAGGTTTTTGAGATTATTCTGACGCGCACCGCGGATGGCGATGCGGGGGCCGGCCGACTGATTTGCCATGGTTCGGCAAAAGATAGGGCCGTGCCCCGCCCGCGGTCAAGGTAATGATCGCCGTTTCAGGCCGCGGCCTCGTCGGTCGCAACGCTCTCCTTCAACTCACGGTAGGCGATGACCAGCAGCATGGAGGAGTACCCCGCGAAGAGCGCCCAAACCACCATTCCCAGGATCACCCCAACAACGGGGATGCGGGACAGAATGAGATTGACCAGCCCGAACACAAAACCAAGCGCAATCAGCACCAGAAAGAACACCAGACAGTCAACCAGCCGTCCCTTGATTACCTGAACGCTGCGTCCGAGGGACTCGAATGCGCCAAGTTCATCCACCATCAGCGCAACAAAGGTGAACATCAGGAAGAAGGCGATCAGAAGTCCGGGAAGCACCAGCAACATGAAGCCAATCCCCAGCAGAACACCAACCACCACCGACGCCATCAGCAGCGGAACGATCCGCTCGGTGGTCTTGCTGAACGCCTGTTTCAGGTCGGTCGGCTGCCCGTCGAGCGCCCGCCCGGCCATCAATACCGTCATCCCGTGAGCAAGCATGGAGATGATTGCGGTGAGAATTGCGCCAATCGCCATGCCGGTCATCGATGCGCGCATTGCACCCGGTGTACCCTGCATCATCTGGGTTCCTGACGAGCCCGCGGTGACCAGGCTGATGAGCCAGGTGAGAATGGACGAAACCAGGACCGGGATGAACGCAAACACGTTCTTCCGACCAAGGTCGACACCCTCCTGTAAGACTATACGCATATTCATAGCTTCCTCCTTGCCGTTCCGATAACCCGTCCCCCGTATCATACGCCGTCAGCTGAATCGGCGCAACACGGGGGCCAACCGTTCCGCCGCCCCGTGATTCCGGTTTGAGAAGCGATGGAAATCGTGGTAGTATCACGCCGTACCGTAAGGAGATGATGAGTATGAGTGTCGATTATTGGCAGATCCTGCGGGACACCAGTCGTACCTTTTACCTCTCGATGCGCCGATTGCCGGCAGAGATCGGTATGTCGCTCGGCCTGGCGTACCTGATGCTTCGCGTCTCCGACTATCTTGAAGACACCGAGACCCTCGAGCCGTGCCGAAAGGTCGAGTTGCTCGGCCTGTGGGAGCAGGTGCTCAGCGGCGCCGTGCCCGCCGAAAACCTGCAGCGCGAGCTTGGCCCACCGGCCGACGGAGAGCACGACTACCAGGCCGCCGAGGCGGCGGGCGCAATTCTTGAATGGGTGCGGTCTCTGCCGGGAACGCTGCGAGCGATTATCCTGCGGCACGTGGTCGCCTCAACCCGCGGCATGGCGCGCTGGGTAGCCCGCGGACCGGACATCGAGACCGAAGCGGACATGGACGACTACATGCACGAAGTTGCCGGTCGCGTCGGCTACCTCTCCACCGAGGTCTTTGCCTTCCATTCACCGATGGTGCGATCGCGAATCCACACGCTCATGCCGCTCGCACGGGAAACCGGTCTCGCCCTGCAGACGGTAAACATCATCCGTGGTCTACGCAAAGACTACGAGCGCGGCTGGATCTACGTGCCCCGCTCGTTCTGTCGCGAAGTGGGAATCAGTCGCCGGGAGCTCTTTGACCCTGCCCGCGCTGATCAGGCGGTGATGGTGCTGGACCGGCTGGTGGCAAAGGCGGAACGTCACCTTGAGGCTGCCATCTCCTACGTGCTTCACCTGCCCCGAGGGCTGTACCAGATCCGCCTTGCGTGCATCTGGCCGCTGCTCTTTGCCGTTCGCACGTTGGCAATCAGCCGGGGCAACGCGAAGGTGTTCGAGCGCGAAATCAAGGTGCCGCGGCGAGAAATCGAACGCATCGTTCGCCACAGCGCCCTCTTCGGCTGGTCCAACCGGTGGATTCGTACCTACGTGCAGATGCTTCAGCAGCAACCGTGACAACCGCGCCGCGTCAATAGCCGCGCGGCATCAGAGAACGGCGAGCAGCGTGACCAACCCAAACCCCACCAGCAGGGCCGCCGCCGATATTTCGACCGCAAACTGAACCACGGTCCCCCAGCGGCGCTGCAGCAGCGATACAAACCGCTCCTTCAGTACGATGGTAAGCGCCGCAATGGCGGACAGTGCGACCCCCAGTCCGACGGAAATCGCCGCCGCGGAAATCAGCCCCGTGGTGAGGATACCAAACGAGAGCGTGAACAGAACAACCAGCGTCGTTACCGGGCACGGCACCATGCCGGTCGCAATCAGAATGGGTGTGAGCCGCTGCGGCGCCACCCGCGGCACGTGCCGGGCTAGCCGCTCGCGGTGGTCGAAACCAACGGCCTGGCCCATGCGCAGGGCAGCGGCGTCGCGACGCGAACGTGCGGTCGATCGAATCTTGATTCCAAAGAACACGATTCCCACGATCATGATCAGGATCGAACTGGCAATCTGCAACTGCAGGCTGACCCGCTGCATGGTTGCCGCTCCGGCGGTCTCCAGCACCAGATAGACGATGAGCACGACACCAACGGCCGAGACGGCGTGTAACCCCGCAAAGAGAAAGCCCGCCCCAATGCCGGCGCGGATCGATGCCGGCTCGTACAAGAAATACGATACAATCACGGTCTTGCGGTGTCCGGGCAGTACCGCGTGGAGGGCTCCGTAGAGGAAGGAGGCGCCGAGGATCAGCGCCAATGCCCGGGGACTCAACCCGTCGCGGCTGGTTTCGCGCAGAAAGGTCGTAAGCCGCCGGTTGAGATCGCGCTGCCACTCCACCAGCCGCGTGCCCATGCGACCAGGGAGGGTCGGCGCCACCAGCCGCTCGAAGGATGGCCCCGACTCCCTGGCGCCGCCGGACTCAGGTCTCGTCAGGAAGGGGTTTGCGGCTGCCGAGTCCACCCATCCAAGCGCCCAACCCAGCGAAAGCACCACGAGGCATCCCAGGAACAGAACGCGGCGCGTCATACGGCCCCATTCCGTGCGGGAGTCCGGGTCACAACGCAGTCTTCAAACCGACGCTGCACGTCCGCGGGATCGATCCCCTCGCCAATGAAGAGCAGGTCGGTCCGCCGCGTTTCACCCTTTCTCCAGCGAACCGCGTCCAGATCGCGCCGCGCGCCAACGATCTGCAGAATCGCCTTATAGCGATGGCCGTCCTTTCCGTCGAAGAACACGACGCCCTTCCCGCGAACAAGACCGGAGGGGAGCTCTTCCAGAAACCGCCGGAACCGTGCGGAATCCACCGGTCGGTCGCTTCCGACGGTACAGTGAGGTAGCACCTGGTGCACGCCGGTGGCGCGGCGTTGGGCACGCGCGATGGGGCGGGTTGAATTGGCGAGGTGGTCGCGATGATCGTCCAGGTAGAGCGAGGGCGGGGTGTCTGGAGCCAGGCGTACGATGGGAATAGCCGGTTGCACGGCATTGATCGCCGCATCCAGTACCGACGCATCGGCAGCCGTTGCTCCCGACCACTTGGTAATCAACGCCACGTCGGCAAACGCAAGCTGGGTCTGCGCGACGGGAAACTGCTCACGGTTCTCGAGATAGTGCTCCGCATCAATTACACAGATCACCGTCTCAACGGAAAACCGCTCCGGTTCCGCCAGAAAGCTCTGCGCCACCGGTACCGGGTCGGACAGTCCCGACGCCTCGACGATCAGATGATCGAATCCATCGTCGCGCCGGGAGAGCATTCGCACGGCGCGCATGAGGTCGTTGCGCGCCACGCAGCACATGCATCCGTTGGAAAACTCGATGATATCGCCGCGCTGAGCCTGGATGATCTGACTCTCCAGCGGCACCTCGCCGAATTCGTTGACAATGATCCCGAAGCGGCGGTTGGGGGCGTCGTGCATCATCCGATTAATCAAACTGCTCTTGCCGGAACCAAGAAAGCCGGTGATCAGCGTCACCGGCATACACCGGGAAACGGAATCCGGTTCCGCGCTCGGTACGGGAACCACGGAGGAAAATCGCATCATCGAGGCCATGCTACGACGCAGCACCGTACCTGTCAACGTCCGGCCGCGGCGGCCACCAGATGGTTCTGCGGGGCAGCGGGTTCGGGCGGGGGAGCGGCGCGCGCGGGCCACGACTTGCGGTTCTCGGTGTCAAA
>SLTF01000424.1 GCA_007130025.1 Spirochaetales bacterium
CAACCTGCCTGCCGACCCGCCGCAGCTTGGGAAGGTAGAGCTCCGCCCCAATGGTGAAGCAGATGAGGCCCAGCGCGATTTCGGTGATGATGAGCAGCTCGGTGGCTACCTCCGAAGAGATGACCGCCGCAACCGACGGCCCCATGAGCAGCCCCGCGGCAAGAAAACCGGTAATCTCCGGGAGTCCCACCCGCTCGGCGGTATGGCCAAAGAGATACCCGAGTACCAGCATGATGCCAATCGCAAACAGAGGGTGGGTGTTGAGAAACTGGATGAACGATGGAAGGTCGTACCAACCGGGTGAAACCATGCGAATCTCTCTTAGCATGGAACCCGAATAATCGCAAGAACGAAGCCGGAAGTCACCGGCTTCAAAAAAGTGGAGCCGTGACGGGAAGACGCCCGCACCCCGCCACGACGCCGATGAAAACCCAAGGCCGACAGAACGAACGCCACCGGCCCAGGACGGAGGAACCGGACTCAGCGGCCAAAACGAAACACGCCTTGGACTCATAAGATACCGCTTTCTCGCGGGAATATCCGCAGTTTCCGGAAAAAATGTGCGCAATTTATCGAACTCGCGGCGGTGTGGAACACGGCGTGAAAACTGATTGCTTTGATTGACTTTATGCATTCCAGGTTCTACATTCGAACCAATGGAAGCAAAGAGCGTACGAGATGTCGCATCAGGTGTTTCCCTGCTGATCGACAACATCCGTTCCGTGATATCGATTGATCCCACCAAGCTGGAGCATCTGCTCGCAGCGCACATCGCCGGCGGCCACGTGCTGCTCGCCGATTCCCACGGCGTGGGGAAGACTTCGCTCGCCAAGGCCCTCGCGGGCTCAATCGCGTGGGAAGGGCAGAACAATCACCGCGGCACGCCCACAAACGGGGCCCCCGCGATGGAAGATTTCAGCCGGATCCAGTGCACCGTCGATCTCCTTCCCCAGGACATCCTTGGGTATAACCGCATTCACGGCACCTCGCACGACCTGGTCTTCAACAAGGGGCCGATCTTCGCGCACTTCGTGCTGTGCGACGAGATCAACCTCCTTACTCCCAAGACGCAGGGAAGTTTCTTTCAGGCGATGGAAGAGCAGTGTGTGACGGTAGAAGGGCGAACCTTTGACCTCACCGAGCCCTTCTTCATCATCGCAACCATGAATCTCAAGGGTTCACACCTTTTCCCGCTTCCGGCGCCGCAGCTGGACCGCTTCATGATTCAGCTCTCAATGGGCTATCCGGACGAGACGGCGGAAGCCGACATCGTCCATCGCCACGGACGGGAAGACGCGTGGGCCTCCTTTGGGCCCGTGGTTCCGTTCCAGCAGCTTCTGGCGTGGAAGCGCATGGTGGACGCGGTGGCCATCCACCCCGAAGTGGTTTCGTACATCGTCTCCTGCGTACGAAAGAGCCGCGCTCACGACGAGGTGGCGGTGGGAGCAAGCCCGCGAACCGGGGTGAAACTCTCGCGCATGGGGCGGGCGCTTGCGATGATCCGCGGCATGGACTACGTCACGGTGGACCTCATCAAGGAGATTCTCCCCGCGGCGGTCTCCCACCGGCTGGTGATGAAAAACGCCGCGCAGTCCGCCATGACCATCATCGAAGAAATTCTGGACACGGTTCCTGTGGAGGCCAGACGGTAGGTGATGGTGCGTATGCACGCGATGCTGCTTGACTCTGCGCCGGCGCAGACGCTTCGCCGCGCGTACGCGGGGGTTGGGCATGGCCTGCGGACTCCGGCGCGTTGGATCCATACCTGGTACCCGTTCACCCTTGTGGGCTCGCTGCTCTTCGCGGCGGCTGTCTATCTGTTCGCGCGAAGCGTTACCGTTCGCGATCCGGTTGGGCTCTTCCTCTCAACGTCCGTTCTGACCGTCCTGGTCCTGCTCGCGGTTCTGGCTCGTCTTCAGGCGCTGCGGGCATCACGGGGGCGCATCGAGTGGCACAGCACGTCACCCATCCACTCCCGGTTCAACCGGCAGCACCATCGCATGGAAGTGGAGGGTGGCTCGTCGTGGTGGTTTTTTCGGTTGCACTGTGTGCTGCGGGGGCGGTTGGAGTGCTCGCCGCGCAATTCGTTTTCGTTTTACAAGGACGCTTCGGCCACCAGCGGAGCGGAGCTTTCGGTTCCGCTCTTCCTTCCGTTCAGTGGAACGCTTCGCTGCCGGCGAGCCCTGCTGGTGCGCGACCTGTTCGGACTGGTACGCGCGGGGTTTGGCGAGCCCGCGGGACGGACGCTCGCGGTCCGGCCGCCCATCCTCACCCAGCAGGATCTCCCTTCGGTCTACGCTGCCGGTGGCGAACGGGAGACCAGCCGCACCAAGAGCCCCGAGGAAGAGCGCTACTACATGCGCGAGTACGTGCCCGGCGACCGCTTCCGCGACATCAACTGGAAGGCATCCACCCGCATATCCAACCTCTATACGCGCATCTCGCCGCTGACGCAGGATCAAACCCAGGTGATCACCGTCCACTTGCGCCACTTTCGTCGAGTGCTGGGCGCACCCGGCCGCGGGTACCGGGAAAGCCTGGAGTCGCTCGTGCATCTGGACCTGCTGAAGGGCTGGGTTCTCTCCTTCATGCGCCAGGTGAAGCGACAGAACGAGTCCTACGAGTTTCGCCTTGTCACGGCCAACGGCGATACCCTGCTGGAAAACGAGACCGACATCGACGAGATAGCCGGTGAGGTGGGGGCGCTGCACTACGTGGACGAGCCACCCGAGCTCTTCCATGATCCCAAGGACCGACTCATCGTGGTGTTCTCAACCGTATACGACGAGGCGCTTGGCTCATTCCTGGAGGCGAGGCCCCAGGTGCAGGCGCACATCTTTCGCACGGAGGCGCCGGGGCGCGCCACCGAGCTTCCTGTTGACCTTGGCTATGCCATGGTCCCCGCCGCGCTTCCCACCCGACTGGTGCGGCTGCGCGATCGACGCTATCCGCCGTCGGCGGTACGCGAGAGTGAGCGGGTGACCGTTGTGGATCAACTCTCTCCCATCATCGAGTTCTTCGGCCCTGCGTCGCGGAACCCGATTCCCAGGAGCGCGTCATGACGATGCTCTTTCTCTCCCGGTTGATGCTCTATCTGGTGGCCTTTGTGGCCCCGGTTCTGCATCCGGCGGTGGTGGTGTCCTACGACACCCGCACAGCCCTCATCTGGTTTGTGCTGGTTCCGCTGCAGATGGTAATCGGCTACTTCCTTGCGCCGCCGCGCATGCGCCTGAGTCGCTGGCTGGCCACCGCCTTCGCGGTACTGCTGTTTTTTTCGGCGGGGGTCTCGGGCTTTGACTCGTCGTTCCGGCTCGCCTTCGTGGCCGGCGCGCTGGGCTTTGCGCTGACGGTGCTCATCTTTCATTTTGGTGCGCGGTTTCGCTGGGCGTTTGCCCTCGAGCAGTTTGTGATTGGTTTTGTCTATTACCGGATGCTCATCTTCTCCCGTGCATCGGAAGAGGTCTTTGCCCAGAGTGTGGTGGCTTCGGGGGTGATCTTTGTTCTGATGATTGCCGCCTTCCTCCTGCACGGTCTGGTGCTCTACGCCGCGTCGCGGCGGTCGGTCTTTGCCGCGTCATTTGCGGAGGAACCGGCGCATCGCCGTGCGGCGCAGGACCGCGTGCG
>SLTF01000111.1 GCA_007130025.1 Spirochaetales bacterium
CGATGGATTTGGGATCGATTTTCACCAGTTCGGCCAGGGGGTCCATGAGCCGCCGGCCGATGGACACGGCGCCGCGCACGGTGATGTCATGGTCGGGAAACTCCAGCCTGGCCGCTTCGGACGCCGAGTAGACCGAAGCACCGCTCTCACTCACCGGTACCACCGGAATCCCGAGCTCAAGCTCGTCCAGAAACCCCTGTGCCTCCCGTCCTCCCGTTCCGTTCCCAACCGCCACCGCTTCAATCGCGTGACGCTGTACCAGAGCGCGCACCGTGCGAGCCGCTTCGTCGGTCCGGGAGACCGGCGGCAGTGGAAAGATCGTGGCCGATTCCAGCAGCTCACCACGGCGATCAAGACAGACCAGCTTGCACCCCGTGCGAAGACCCGGATCAAGAGCCAGGATTGCCGTATCCAGAAGCGGCGGCGCCATCAGCAGCTCATCGAGGTTGCGGGCAAAGACCGCAATCGCCTCGGTGTCGGCCCTGCGCTTGAGGTCCCCGCGATACTCACTTTCCAGCGACGGAAGCAGCAGTCGCTCGCAGCCGTCGCCAAGCGCCCGCAGCACGATCGCGCCACATACCGGTCCGCAGGTCGCACCCGGAGCTCCCGTTGCAGGGAAGTCGGCGCCAAGATGTCGCCAGTCGACCCGCCGGCGCAGGACCAACGCAGTGACCACATCCTCTACGGTGGCGCTGCTCGGCCGAACGGAGACGCTCAGGTAGCCCTCAGACTCGCCCCGATAGATCGCGAGCACCCGATGCGAGGGCGCCCGCGCGGCCGGTTCCCGGTGGTCAAAGTAGTCGCGATAGTGCGCCGCCGGTCCGTCGACGGAGACGCCCCGCCGTTTTGCACTGCGCAGTTCTGCGTTCCGAACGAAAAGGTCCCTCACCGCGGCGCGAACGTCGGGGTGTTCGGCGATCCATTCGGCCAGAATGTCACACGCGCCCGCAAGCGCCTCTTCCGCCGACGCAACCCCGTTCTCCCTGTTCACAAAACGCTCAGCTTCACGCTCCAGAGCCAGAGGCTCGTCAAACCGGTCGCCAAGGATGGCCTGCGCGAAGGGAGCCAGGCCGGCCGCAACGGCCACACTCGCCCGCGTCTTTCGTTTTGGTCGAAACGGTGCGTAAAGGTCTTCAATGGCCGCCAGACTTGGCGCAGCCGAAAGCCGGGCAGCGAGTTCCTCGCTCAACAGACCACGGCTCTCCAGCGAGGCTCGAACCGCCTCACGCCGTGTCTCGCGCGCGGTCACCCGATCGCGGGCGGCCTCAATTGCGCGAATGGCGACCTCATCGAGGCTACCGGTGGCTTCTTTGCGATAGCGCGCGATAAACGGCACCGTGGCGCCGCCGTCAAAAAGCGCGACCACCGCCGCGACCTGCCCATGCGTCAGGCCTGCAATGTCAGCGTCCCGAAGAATCAGATCAACCGACAATGCCCGCTCGCTTTGTGACCACCACTCCCGGACCCGGAAAGATTACGCCGGTTGAGGTTACGTCGATCGCTGATTGGGACGAAAGAAGGGAAGTCCATTCCCGGGCGGCGGCCCCGAGATGCACCTCGGTGGGCCCGTCGGCGAACGCTGCAGTGATGTCGATCGAGCCGCGACGAAGATGAAGCCAGCCCTTCGTTGGGTCGCACTGCACCGAAGCCGTCTCCCGGTCGCACCCGCTCAGGTCCGGCTCGGTGCGACGCAGCGCGATCAGCGCTCGGTACCAGGCGAGCATGTCGGCGTGGGACCCGCGGCTCTGTTCGTCCCAGTCGAGAACGCTCCGCTCGAAGGTCGACCGATCCTGGGGATCGGGCACCTCTTCGGGCTTCCACCCAAACGAGCGAAACTCGCGCCGTCGCCCCTCCCGTACGGCACGGCCGAGGTCGGGATCTCCGTGGTCGGTGAAGTACTGAAATGGTGCGCTCGCCGCCCACTCCTCTCCCTGGAAGAGCATCGGCACAAAGGGCGCCAGCAGCGTGAACGCAGCCGCAACCTTCGCCCGCTCGATGCCGGCGAGATGCTCCAGTCGCTCACCGCGCGCACGGTTTCCCACCTGGTCGTGATTCTGGCTGTAGGCCAGAAAACGGTACCCGCGGCTGTTACCCGCCGGACGACCGTGCCGCCTTCGACGCGCCGGAGAATAGGCTCCGTCGTGAACGAACACGTCGCGCAGACTCTTTGCCAGATCGGCCACACCGCGAAACCCGACGTAGTAGCCGTGGGTCTCGCCGGTGAGGGCAACGTGCAGCCCGTGATGGAAGTCGTCGCTCCATTGCGCATCAAGGCCGTACCCACCGGTCTCACGAGGCGAAATCAGCCGCGGATCGTTCAGGTCGCTCTCGGCGATCAACAGTCGCCGACGTCCCGTTCGCCGCGAGAGTTCATCGGCCGCCATCGCAAGCTCTTCCAGGATGTGAATCGCCGACTCGTCGTGAAGGGCATGAACCGCGTCGATCCGCAGCGCGTCGATGCCGTAGTCGTCAAGCCACATCAACGCGTTGTCGAGGATGAAGCGACGCACCTCGTCACAGTCGGGTCCGTCAAGATTGACCGCCATCCCCCACGGAGTTCGGTAGGAGTCGGTGAAGTAGGGCCCAAACTCGGCGAGGTAGTTTCCTTCGGGCCCGAGGTGATTATAGACCACGTCGAGGATCACCGCGAGTCCCTCGGCGTGACAGCGATCGACAAACCGCGCCAGCCCCTCGGGTCCGCCGTAGGCTTCCCAGACCGCAAAAAGCGCCACGCCATCGTAGCCCCAGCCTCGTTCCCCGGAGGCAGCGGCAACCGGCATCAGCTCCACGTGAGTCACACCGAGCTCTCGCAGATACGGGACCTGCTCGGCCGCAGTGTCGAAGGTACCGCCCGGTGTGAAGGTTCCCACGTGCAGTTCGTAGATGATCCCATCGGCCAGTGATGGCGGACGATACTCCGTACCGCTCGGCGGCAGCGCCGGATGCGAGACCCACTCCGAGAAGCCGTGGACACCGTCGGGCTGTCGGCGTGAACGGGGGTCGGGGCGCGCGGGACCGCCGTCAATCGAAAACGCGTACCGATCGCCGTGTCGTGGCTTGGGCTCTCCCGCGTGCCACCAGCCGTTGGCGTCGACCCGCATCGCGATCCGTCGCGGATTGGATGCTCCGTCCTGAAGCAGAAGGTCGATGCGTTCTGCGGATGGGGCCCAAACCGAAAACAGGTTCTGTGTGCGATTCAGTTTTTTGCTCGTCATGACATCTCACTTGTGGTCTTCACCGTGCGGGTGGTGGTTGTTGCGGAATCTCCCGTGGGTTCCGTCTGGTCCATCGTGATCGAAGTCAGAACGGCTACCGGAAAGCTGCCGAGAAGCTCCGCCATCAGAACGGATCCGCCGGAATAGCGTTCACCGGTGAAACAGTTTTGCCAGGTACCGTCCGGGAGACTGAGCGTCGTTTCGCCCCACTCCCCGCCGAGTGAATGGGGCAGCCGAACCGCTACGGTCACGACGGTACCACCGCGGCAGAATGCAAGGGCGTGGTCGGCACGGCTACCCTGCGCGAATAGTGGTTCGTACGCGCCGTCGGAACCGAATGCGGCGGGAAACTGCTGTCGCGCACGCAGGACACGCGAAACCGCGA
>SLTF01000442.1 GCA_007130025.1 Spirochaetales bacterium
CGACATCGAGGAAGCGCCCGCCGTCAAACCGAACCGACAACACGTCCGGCTCCATCGAATCGCCATCCAGGTCACCGTCTTCCTCGAGAAGGTCCGCGTCATCGTATCCGGCCTCTCGCTCCCCAACAAATCCTGCCCAGACCTCCGGCTCCTCGTCGTTGATTTCTTCTTCATCGATCAGCTCGGCTGCCTCGTCGTCGACCTCGCTCAGCCACGCCGCTTCGTTGGAAGAGACCTGCTCCTGATACTCGCGCTCCACCGCCGCAATCGACTCGGCGACCATCTGCGACACCGGCGGAGCGGTCCAGTCCACATCATCGCTCTCGCTCTCGCCCTCATCTCCGCTCCAGCCATCCGCAGCGGGGTCAGAGCCGGCGCGCTGGTCCTCGATCAGGGCCACCGGACGCGGTCGGCGAAGCCGGTTGAGCAGACGGGCCCAGAGGTCGGCGGCGCGCTTCCTCAGAGCCGTGCCTTCAGGCTCGCCGGCGGAGCGGTGACCGTCCCTCTGAGCCGACTGTGCGTGGGGGGGAGTATCAATCCAGCGGGCGAGGCGCACCACGGCGACAATGAGGACCAGCGAGAGCGCAAAGAGAAAAACCCCTCCTCCGAGTGCGCTGAACCGTTCGGCAACCGCACGAGTCCCCAGAGAGCGGTCGACTGAGGCGCCAAAGATCAGGCGAAACGAGAGACTCAAGGTGAGAAAAGGAAGCAACGAAAGATTCAACGCCACGATTCCCGCCGTACGGACCGTGGGTCGCGTAATCAGAACCGCGGCACAGAGGAAGACCGCAGGCACGAAGAAACCGGGAAGGTGAAAACTGTCAAAAAGAAACTGACCCGGCAGTTCCAGAACGAGCAGGAAGAAACTCCGGCTCCCAAAACCACCGAGATGGGTAACGACCGATGCGATCAGCAACAGACCGATTGCGGTGAACACCGATGAAGCCACCAGCGAAGATGAGCGCTCCTGATTCATGCTTTCTTATCGGCGCATCGATACCCGTCGTTAACCCGTTACGGAAGCCCAAACAGGGTTTCAAATATCTGCTGTGGCCCAACATCCCCGTAGAGCCGTCCGTACTGAACCGCGGTGACGAAGATCTTGCGAATGTAGTGTCGTGTTTCGGCAAAAGGGATCGACTCCTGGAACAGCACCGGCGGAAGCGTTCCACGTGCGGCACTCCACCTTCGCACTCGCGTGGGGCCCGCGTTGTAGCCCAGGAGGGCATAGTGCAGCGAACCAAAGCGATCGATCAGCGACCGAAGATACCGTCCTCCAATCGAAAGGTTGGTCAGGGGGTCGGTGAGGTCCGGATTCGAAAGGCGCATCGCGCGGGCGACCTCGGCCGCGGTTGCGGGCATCAACTGCGAGAGCCCAATCGCTCCCACGTGGGACCCGATTCCGGGTGAGAAATAGCTCTCCTCGCGCACGAGGGCGTAGAAAATTTCGGGTTCGAGCGCTTCGGCCTGCATGACCGTTGCCATCTCGGCGGCAAAGGCGCGGGGATACATCAGCGCTGCCTGTTCGGCAGTCGGGGGCCGCAACTCGCGCCGGGCCACCACGTCCATCAGGCGCATGGAGTCGATGTAGTTCCGGTCTGCTGCCAGCGTCGCCGCAAACCGTCCAAGCGTGTGAGACGAAAGCATCGGTGACACCGCGCGAGCAAACCGATACCCGTCTTCCAGGAGGCCAAATCGAAACAGCCCCATCGCATAGGCGTGCGTTTCCGCATCGTCGTCACCGCGGGCAAACTCCACCGGGTACCCGCTGAGCGCCACCGAGGTGGTGTCGCCCAGCAGTACCGACGCGATCAGGGCGTAGTACGGATTTTCCCATTGTCCGGCGGCACGGCGCAGCAGACGGTCCGCCTTCTCCGCCGCGGAATCCGTGGAATCCGGAGCGTCCTCGGCGGGGCGAGACAAACCGGCCCGAAGGGCAACACCGTTAATCACGGCAACCTGGGCAATCGTCCCCTCGCCGGCAAAGCCGTCAAGCGCGGTGTAGAGCCGAAGCAGTTCGCTCCAGTTGCGATCCTGCACCAGTCGCGATGCCAGCCCGTCGACCAGGCCCGCAACTCGCGCGGGGGAGGCCAGTGCAGGCCCATGCTCTTCCAGGACTCGAACGGCAAGCGCCGGACTGGTATCGATACTGGTTTGCACCGCATACCAGACAACCCGATCGCGGTCTGCCCCGGGACCTTCCATGGAAATCGCCTGCGCAAACGCCGGGAGGGCCGCCTGCCGGTTCCCCGCGGATCGATACAGGCGTCCCTGATACTCGTAGAGCCTCGCGAGCGCAACGGTATCCCCAGCTTCCGCAGCCACCGGAATCAGGGTTCCAATGGAAGCAAGCGAGAGTCTCCAGTCACCACCGGCCATCACGGCTCTCCCGATATCCGATAGGGTGTGCGCAGCCACCAGATCGCTCATATCCATCCGACCGGCGGTATGGTAGTCGATGAGCGCGCGGAATAGTCGGGCAGACTGCGACGTGCGTCCGTCGGCGAGGTGGTATCGAGCCTCGGCCAGGAGCCCCTGCGAACGGGTGAAGCGTGGAAGAATGTCGCCCCGCGCCCGGGCAAACAGGTAGAGCCGCGAATGATGCGACGACGCGGGGTGGTCGGTAAACGCACGGACGAAGTGCTCGGACCAGTCGGGAGTCTGCAGTTCATACGCGGATACGGCGCGCCAGAGCGCGAGGTCGGCCTCAAGAATCCATCGACCGACTTGCCCCCCAATCGCGTGTTTCCCGCCTTCCGTCTCGCACGCTCGATCGATCTGCCTGATGCGAGTGAAGAGCTCTCGATGCTGCTCAGTCCGGTAGAGCGCTTCCAACCGATACCACGCGATTTCGGCGTCATCGTTGTAGGCACGTTCCGCCGCCACCGCGATAGCGAGTGCTTCCTCGAAGCGATCCGTATCCAGCAGATGGTCCATCAGACGAATCACCGCGGCCCGACGCCACGGTTCCGGATCGGTCTGCCATGATGTGAGAAAGAGCGCTTCGGCGTCTGCGTGGTTCCCATCCCGCTGGTGCAATCGCGCGAAGTGATACGCCGCCCCGGAACCGAGGCTTCCGGGGTCGAGATCCCCGAGGTGGGAGCCCGGCTCAATCGCGCGGCGAATCGGCTCGAGTCGCTCGGATCGCGGGTTGGGAGAGGCGCTTTGTCCGCCCACCGCAGGGTCCTGCGACGCGTGGGCGCACCCGGGCAGGAGAACGGCTACCAGCAGAAACGACACGACATACTTTGCCATGGATGAGCATCGCGTCACGAGGGGAAAGCCACTACGGGGAATAAACCGATCAGCGAACCGCTCGCGGTCGCCTCCAACAACGCTTCGCCGGCCGTATGACCAGCAACGGAAGGAACGCCCCGATGGCGGGGACGTCAGGGGTTTCAATCGCACGAAAGATAATGTACGTGAGAAATCCCAGCGCTGCAAGCGCGAGCAGGACGAATCCGAGAAAGAGCACAATACCGGGCCGCTCGCTGCGTTCCTGGTCTTCGTCGTACGAGGGAACGTCGGGCTTTCGGTCAAGCGACGCGGCACTTCTCATCACGTCCGAGTCCGAGTCCGACTCCGAGTCCGAGTCCGAG
>SLTF01000393.1 GCA_007130025.1 Spirochaetales bacterium
CAAGAGCGGCTTTCTTTTCCCCGCGGAAATTCGTACTATCCCCCGCAACGGGAGGATACCGATATGTCTGTTGAACATTCCCGCGGTCGCGCGGTTCGTGAATATATCATCAAGGTACTGAACGGGATGGCGCTCGGCCTGTTCTCGTCGCTGATCATTGGATTGATCATCCGACAGATTGGCGTCTACACCGGCATCGAGGCTCTGGCGCGGTTCGGCCAGGTCGCACAGCTGCTCATGGGACCCGCAATCGGCGCGGGCGTCGCGGCCAGCATCGGGGCTTCGCCGCTTGGGATGTTCTCCGCGGTGGTAACGGGCGCAATCGGAGCGGGCACCGTATCGATGTCGGGGGCGGCACCCACCTTGATTGTGGGTGAGCCGGTTGGGGCGATGCTCGCGGCGCTTGCCGGGGCGGAGTTCTCCCGCCTGATCCAGGACCGGACCAGACTCAACATTATTCTGGTCCCGGCGGGTTCGATCATCGTCGGCGGCGCGACCGGTGCCCTCCTCGCCCCGGCGGTTGCCGCGATGATGACCGCGATCGGCGCCTTCATCAACGCGCTCACGGGCCTCTTTCCCCTGCCGATGGGCGTGCTGGTTTCGGTCTCCATGGGAATGATTCTGACCCTGCCGATCTCCAGCGCCGCGATCGCCATTTCGCTCGGACTCAGCGGCCTGGCCGCCGGTGCGGCAACCATCGGCTGCGCCTGCCAGATGGTGGGGTTTGCGGTGGCAAGCTTCCGCGAGAACCGATTTGGTGGGCTTGTCTCTCAGGGGCTCGGCACGTCGATGATCCAGATTCCCAACATTGTGCGGAATCCCCGCATCTGGATTCCGCCCACGCTGGCTGCGGCCATCCTGGGGCCCATCGGCACGGTGGTCTTCCGCATGGAGAACAGCCGGGTTGGTGCTGGCATGGGAACGAGCGGTCTGGTGGGACAGTTTGCCACCGTGGAGACGATGGGGACCGGTGCGATCCCGGCGATCATCCTGTTGCATTTTGTCCTTCCCGCCGTGCTGACCCTGCTGTTCAGCGAAGTCATGCGGCGACGCGGATGGATCAAACCGGGAGACATGCTGCTGCGCGAGAATCGCTGAGCCGCCACAGGCGGCCCGCGTCAGATCGCGCGGGGTATCGCCGCCGTCATTTTGCCGCTATACTTTGTGAACACGGGTGCCCAATACTGCCCCCATTACTGCCGTTGCGAACCAACCGTGGAGTAAGGATCGATGCGGGATCGCTTCGAATACATCGTCAATCTCTCACGAGACTTCATCACGCTGATCAACCGCGACTACCGGTACGAGTTGATCAACGACTCCTACTGCGCCAGCATCGGGAAACAGCGCGATGATCTGTTGCAGCGCACCGTCGGTGAGGTGTGGGGTCACGAAAAGTTTGATGAGACCATCAAGGCGCACCTTGACCGCTGCCTGGGCGGCGAAGAAGTTCACTACATCGACACCTTCGCGTTTGGCACCTCACGCCGCCACATGCACGTGTCGTTCTTTCCCTTCCGCGAACGCGGCGAGGAGATCACCCACGTTCTGGTATTCTCGCACGACATCACGCGGCTGGGGGAGGCGCAGTCCCGGCTGGCCGAATACGAGTACCGCGATCCGCTGACCGGCCTCTTCAACCGCCGCTCCCTGGATGAGATCCTGCACAAGGAGATCGAGCAGGCACGGCGGGCCCGGGAACTGCGCGCCCTGCTCTTTGTGAGCCTGAAGAACTTCAAGCGCGTAAACCAGACCCACGGACACAACATCGGCGACCTGTTGCTCGAGAGCAGCGCCGGCCGGATCCAGCAGGCGCTCCGAACCAGCGACTACGTCTTCCGCTTTGACGGGAGCAACTTCGTGGTTCTGCTCACGCGGATAAGCCGTACCGCCGACGGTGGCGCCGTGGCTCACAAAATCATGGATGCGGTGACCGTACCCTATCGCTTTCGCGACACCGACATCACCATCGATTGCCGAATCGGAATCAGCCTCTACCCCAACGACGGAGACGATCCCGATCGGCTCATCCAGGAGGCAAACTCGGCGAGCGTTGAGGCAGACGCCACGGGAACGCCCTTTCTCTATTACGATCGGGTTCTTCACACCGCGGCAACCACGCGCATGCGTCTGCACACCGAACTGCTTCGATCCTTCGAGTTGGAACAACTCGAGCTCTACTATCAGCCGATCGTGCGGTATGACGCGGGCGCGATTCGGATCGAGGGTGCCGAGGCCCTCATCCGGTGGCACCATCCCCAGCGCGGACTGGTAGGGCCGGGCGACTTCATTGAAATGGCCGAACAGACCGGAACCGTCGCCAGCATCGACAAGTGGGCGCTCTTTCAGGCGTGCGAGCGCTTAACCGCATGGCGCGACCGTCCGTGGTATGTGTCGATCAACCTCAGTCCCTGCCAGTTCTCCGACACCGACCTGCCGTCGGTGATTGACGCCGCCCTGCGGCACGCGGGACTCGCCGACGGCTCCCGGCTGAAAATCGAGATCACCGAGCGACGGTGCATGGAAGATCCCCAGGGCGCGGCAGAGATCGTCCGGCAGATCCGGAAAACCGGAGTGGATGTCTGGATGGACGACTTCGGCACGGGCCAGTCGTCGCTTGCGTGGCTCAAACGACTGCCCATCGAAACCCTCAAGATCGACAGGGAGCTCTCCACCGAAGTGGCAGAGAGCGAGAGTGATCGGGAATTTCTACGGGGAATCATTGCGGGGATCACCGCGCTGAACAAGCGCGTCATTGCCGAAGGCGTCTCCACCCACCGACTCGCGGAGGTGCTGGCCAACCTGGGGATCCCTCTGATGCAGGGGTTTCTGTTTGGCCACCCCGTTCCCGCCGAAGAGTTCGAGCAACTGCTCGACTCGCCGGCGGAAGATGCCTGATCAGCTCAGGGAAGCAGAAATCGCGAGAACCAACGGGCGACCCCTTGTCCAAAGTGCGAGACAAAACTCCGCGCAGCCTCTTCGGGAGTGATGTCGGGATTGCGCTCCTTCAGGTAGTGCCAGTGGTCGCTCACCGCCAGATAAAGGTCGCCATTACTCTGACGAGGGAAGGCGCTCCGGAACTCCCAGGAATCTACCACTCGCTTGACGGGAACCATGACGGTCTCGTACCACGAGAAGACTGCCTCATCCCAGCTGACGTTAAGATCAAGCTCTCGCGACAGCCAGTACTTGTGCACGTCGACGTGCTCGGCCAGGAGCGTCCAGCCGTCCGGCCGGGAAAAGCCGAGGTGCTCGGCGGCAAACATCTTTGACAGCGTGCGCGCTGCGTCGATTTTTTCTACAACTGCGTTCATGATGACCCTCCTACATCGGGGACATTGTTCTGGTGTCCTTCCTGTATCTGACTCCAATATAACGCACCCGGAAAACTTTTCAAAACTTTTTCTTGACAAAAACGCATTTTCACCCTTGTTTTGAGCGAAAACCGCCCAACAGACGTCGGGCGGTCAGGCCCAACTCGCGAAACAGGAGATGGTGCGAAAACTGTGCCCGGGGGTCGACCGCACGGGAGGTTTTCCCCAAGCTTCGGGGCACTTTCCTTTACACACCACGAGCCATCGCGGTATATTCCGCA
>SLTF01000330.1 GCA_007130025.1 Spirochaetales bacterium
CGATCTCCGCGGGATCGGTCTGGGGTGGTACATGCACATCCAGCAACGCTTCACAGCTGTCGGCCACCACGAAGGAACCTGCCCCGCCGGTGATGGTCCGCGGATTGACCACCAGGCCGGCCTCGGCCGTATCGCCCGACGCAACGTCGAGGATTTCCATGAGCCACGCGAGCATGTCGTGAATGGCGCTCGAACCAAGCTCCGGCAGGGCCGCGTGCGCCTGCGTTCCGCGCGTTGTCAGGCGGCACTCGTAGTATCCGTAGTGGTCCAGGCACGGAGCCAGTCCGGTTGGTTCGCCCACCACGGTCAGCGGGGCCCAGACGCTGTTGAGCAGGGTATCGGCGCCGTCTCCGTACTCTTCTTCGCCCACCACAAGTGCAAGGCAGAGGCCGCGCTGAAGCTTCACGCCCGACTCCACGGTGGCGATGGCCGCCTCAACCGCAGCGGCGCAGGCTGACTTCATGTCGGATGCACCCAGTCCATAGAGCGTGTCGCCCTCAAGCCGGGTATCCTGATCCTCGTCGGAATAGGTGACCGTGTCGACGTGGCCAACCCAGAGCAGCCCGACCGGTTCAGGGCCGAGCTTGACCACCAGGTTTCCACCGGTATCGTCTTCGCGCTCGGGGATGGGTTGCCGCTGAAACGGAATGCCCTTTCGGGAAAACGCCGCGGCAAAAACCGCCATGGCGGGCTCTTCGGCGTACGAAGGACTGTATTGGTCGAGCGACTCAATTGTCAGCTCTACCAACCGTTCGTCGTCAATGTTGTCCCAAATGGCCCGCAGGGTATCGATCATGCATCTCTCTTACGCCGTCGGTAGCTCGGCATGGTGGTCAGGTTCTTGCTCATGTAGACGTGCTGCACCGCCTTGCCGTAGCCTTCGCGCTTGAAGAACTTGACCGCACCGTGGTTTTCCGCCGCGGTATCGACCATCATCATGCGCGCCCCTTCATCGATGCACTGATCGGTGAACCGATCCAGCAGGCGTTTTGCCACCCCGAGTCGCCGGTAGTCGGGGTGGGTCCCGAGCCAGAGCAGATAGCCGTATTTCCACGCGCTTCGCCGCTTCTCGATCAGGGTACCCAGGGCAAACCCCACCACCTTCCCTTCGACCTCCGCCACAAAGCAGAAATCGCTGTCCGACGCGAAGAGCCCGACCAGCTCGTACTCGTCCCAGGTTCGGTAGAGGCTCGGCCACTTGTCCGCGGTAAACAGCTGTTCGCCGATGGCGAACACCACGGGCAGATCCTCGAGCTCAAGCTCCCGAATCTCCAGTTCGTCTGAGAAATCAACCGGCTCATTGGCCGTCGTTTGAGTGTTCATTGCCGCGGCCACGGTACTATATCGCGTAGGTGCGGTCAACACGCCCTGCGGGGCCGGGGCTTGGGGCTGGGGCCAGGGCTGGGGCCAGGGCTGGGGCCGGGAGGCGACGAGGACCGCGAAAGGGGCTATACTCCGCGAATGACCATCGGCGAATCGGTTCTGAACGCGATAACCCGGGCAGCCTTCCACACGGTCTGCCGGCTCGACCACAAAGAGCTGCAGAACATCCCGAAGGACGGTCCCGGGCTTCTCCTTTCCAACCACGTGACGAACCTGGAGGGCCCGCTCTACTACGTGTTTCTCCGTCCGCGCAAGGTGAGTGCGCTTGGAAAGCAGGAACTGTGGAGCCACCCGATAACCCGCCTCTACATGAAGACCTGGAACATTATCCCGATACACCGCGGCCAGGTTGACGGCAACGCGATGCGCGAGTGCCGGCGCGTACTGCGGGAGGGCTACTTCCTGGGAATAGCCGCCGAGGGAACGCGCAGCCGCGACGGATGTCTGCGGGCGGGCCAACCAGGGGCGACGTTTCTGGCCACCCAACAGGACGTTCCGATCTATCCGGTTGTCCATTGGGGGCTGCGCGAACTGGGAACAAATCTCAAGAAGCTGCGACGCACCCCGGTTTCCGTGCGGGTCGGCCGCCCCTTCCGCCTCCACAAACCCGACGGCACGTCGATCACCTCCGGCGACCGCCGCCGCATGACCGAAGAGATGATGTACCAGCTTGCGCTGCTGCTTCCCGCGGAACTACGCGGCAACTACGCCGATCTCTCCGCGCTGACCACCGACTACCTGCAGTTTCTGGACGACTGAGCCCACGCGCCGGGGCGGGCTGGGTTGCATCGGGGCGCGGCCGAAATACGACCCGCGTTTTTTTATTGCAAACTACGTGAAATTTAGCACCGATGCTGCTAAATTTCACGTAGTTTGCAAGGGAAAACACTCCTTTGGTTCACGCACCGCGTCTCCCGTCCCGCAGGTTCAGGAACCCGCTCGCGGGTAACGGCGCATGAAGCGGCGGTCGATCCAGTCCTTGATGAAGAAGGCCAGGCGGCCGCGGAGTGTCCACGGACCGCGGTAGAGGATGCCGCGGCCGAACCCGAGGTTGAGGCCGCCGAGGTAGGGTCCGGTGGCGGTGAACGGCTGAAGCGGGATGCCGGCGGCGGTGGCGAGCAGGTTCCCCAGAAGCACGCGCTGCATGCGCACCGCGTAGACCCCCACTCGATCCAGGGGTTCGTCGGCAAACCAGGCGCAGTCGCCCACCGCAAAGACGCGATCGTGGCCCTCGGCCCGCAGGTAACGGTCCACCACGATGGAGCCATCTGGTGCGCACGGTAGCCCGAAGGCGTGCAGCGCGCGGGGTGGCCCGATCCCGGTTGCCAGCAGCACCAGATCGGGAGCCGGCGGCTCGGCGGCCTCCAGCCCGGGAACAACCGCGGCACCGCCGCTGTCGGCACAGAGAACCGCCACGTCGACACGGGGGCCCCGATGTACCCGGACCCCTGATGCCTCGAGGCACCGTTGGACGGAGCGCAGCCGCCGCCCGCTCAGTCCCGCGAGGGGCCGCTCGGAGGTGTAGAGATCAACCCGGGACCCCGCATCGCGTACCGCGCCGGCGGACAACGGAGCGACGGGCGCTCCCACCGGATGCCCGCACTGAGCCAGCAGCCACGCCACGTTGCCGGCGAGTTCGACACCAGCGGGGCCGCCACCCACAACAGCAACCCGGGCGCCGCGCCCACCCCGACACACCGCCTCGATCACCTCGCGAGCAGCAGCCAGCCCGGCGATGGGCTTCACCGGGATCACGGGGCAAGCCGCCTGCCGGCCTCCTGCCCGCAGGCGGCCCTCCGCACTCTCGTCCGCGGCCACCTCGCTGCCCACGTTAAACGACACCAGGTCGTACCCGAGCGTGGAGCCGTCCGACAGGATGAGAGTCCGCGATTGTGGATCGTGGCTCACGACCGCCTGCTGAACAAAGCGCGCACCCGCGCGGGCAGCCAGATCGGCAATCGGCAGAGAGATATCGTCTATGGAATAGGTACCACCGAGGAGGCCCGGCCCCATACCCGAGTACGGGTGGGTGCGGTCCGGGCTTACCACCACCAGCTCGAGGCCCGCGTCTGCAAAGCGGTGGCCCTGCTGCAGCAGCTCTACGTGGGTGTGGCCCGCGCCCACAAGCACCACGACCAGCCCCGGTGGAACAACCGCCTCCGCCCGCTCAGGCATCGCTACACGCTGAAGCGAACGTTGATGATATCGCC
>SLTF01000403.1 GCA_007130025.1 Spirochaetales bacterium
CATACCCGAGTACGGGTGGGTGCGGTCCGGGCTTACCACCACCAGCTCGAGACCCGCGTCGGCAAAGCGGTGGCCCTGCAGCAGCAGCTCCACGTGGGTGTGGCCCGCTCCCACGAGCACCACGACCGGACCCGGTGGAACAACCGCCCCCGCCCGCTCAGGCATCGCTACACGCTGAAGCGAACGTTGATGATATCGCCGTCGGCAACCAGGTAGGTCTTTCCCTCCAGACGAAAGCGGCCGGCGTCGCGGACGCCCTTTTCGGAGCCGCGCTCCATCAGATCGTCGTAGCTGAAGACTTCCGCACGGATGAATCCACGCGCAAGATCAGAGTGGATGGTGCCGGCGGCGTCCACCGCGGACTCTCCGGCTCCGATGGTCCAGGCGCGGACCTCGTCCTTCCCAACGGTGAAAAAACTGATATACCCAAGGGTGCGATAGGCGAAGGTGGTCAGACGCGTCTGCGCCGATTCGGTGATATTCATGTCGGCCATGAAGATCTCGCGCTCTTCATCGCTCTCCAGCCGGCTCAGTTCCATCTCGAAGTTGCCGGCAAACTCAACCACCGGACAGCGCGCTTCGATTGCCGCGACTGCGTCACCGCTCTTGCCGTAGCGCTCCTCGCTGGAGTTGAGCACGGCAAAAAACGGCTTGGCCGAGAGGAACTGGAACCCTGACAGCGCCTTGCGATCGTCGGGTGTGAGCTCAAGGGTGCTCGCGGGGGCGCCGTCGCCCAGATGGGTTGCCAGCCGATCGATCAGCTTTTCTTCGGCCTGGAGCTGCGGGGTCTTCTTGCCGCGCTGCAAGTCGTGGCGGATCCGCTCCAGCCGGCGTTCAGCCACGATGAGATCGGCCAGCACCAGCTCGGTGGCAATGGTCTCGATCTCCGAGGCAGGATTGGGGGCGCCGTGGGTTTCGTCGATCACCTCGTCGGAGAAGTTCCGGATAACCACGCAGAGCGCGTCCGCGTTCTTCACCATCTGCATCGCCTCGCCGGAGAAGACTCCGTGCTCGGCGGCACCCGCGGAGAGTCCGGCAAAATCCACAAACTCGACCGTGGCGTAGATGGTGCGCTTTGGTTCGTACATCGCCGAGAGCCGATCGATGCGCGAATCGCGCACGTCGACCACCGCCATGTTGGGTTCAACTTTCTGGGAAACGTAGTCGGAGACTTCGGCATCCTGCCCGGTGAGGGCGTTGAAGATCGTTGTCTTTCCCGACTTCTGCAGACCAATCAGACCAATATTCATGATCCGCCATCATGGCAGATCGCGACGGCTTAGGGAAGCCGCAGTAAATGACGAACCGCGCGAGGACAGGCTCAGGGAAGCCGGGCGAGTCGGGCGTCCATTTCGGTCTGGAGCGTCTCGTGGATGAAGCCGTGCAGTTTGGATCGAACCAGGGATTCCGTCGACTTGGAAAAGAGCACGACGTAGAGCGGCCCCTCGGGGGTATCACGAACCCCGGCAACGCTGCCCGAGAGCACGATGTTGCGCCCGCGCAGGTTGAGCTGGATATCGTCGAGCGCAGCACCTACCTCATAACCGGGGCGCTCATCAAACCGACACGACATGCCCGCGGCGCTGATGTCGCGAATCGTTCCACGATTGAGCGAGCGACCGTTCTTCACGTTGAACGCAACCTTGGCGCCCGGCGGAACCGGAGCGCGTACGTAGCGCCGCTTCCCGCGCGCCTCGTTGGCCTCGAGCACCGTCAGCAGAATACGGGCGCTCTCCTTGATACCCAACTTCAGCTGGATGAAGCCGCAGGGCACCGAAAGGTCGATCAGGTAGTGACGGGCAAGATCGGGATCACTATTGTACGAGAGAATTCCGATACGCACCCCGGCGGTGGCGCTGTTTTTCATGAGCGCCGTGATGTACCGCTCCCACTCCATGTCACGGATCTTCTCGTCGATGTTCACGAACAGAATGGCGGTAGGATAGGATGCCAGCAGCCGCGGCGCCTTGCGGTGATCCTTCAGCAGGTAGACTTCGTACTCGGCTTGTACCACCAACTGCACCAGCTGTTCTTCGAAGACGCTGGGAGGATAGAGAAAGAACACCGGTCGACCGAGCTCGGCTGCATCACTCACCGCACAATTGTGCGCCCTCGACCGGCGGGTGTCAACCGACCGGAGGAGCAGTCGAGGCAGCAGTCGAAGGGGCCACCGCCCCGTAGAGTCCGGCCGCTGGCCCTGCAGCCGGACGCGGCTTGCGCGCGGCCCGTGCAGGTCGTACAATCTCGGTATGCACACCGCCGAAATGATCCGTGTCGTTCGCGTTGCCGTCTCCGACATTCTCGAACGAGAGTACCGTCTGGACTTCAATACCGTGGAGAAGGTTCTCGACCACTTCTTCTCCGAACGATTTCTCCCCGCGTGGTACTTTCACGCAAACCGACCGGAGGAGATCGCGAGCCACGTCTTCTCCATTACCCAGCTGCTGACCGCGCAGAACGCCTACCTCACGCAGGTGAGTGCCGACGGACGCGCCATCACCTACCTGCTCAACGTGGGGCGCGACTATCCGGGACGGCTCGAAGCAATCCTGCGCGAGAACATCGAGATGGAGATTGGCTCCTTCGACGCGGTGCGAACCCAGTCGGGTATCGGCATTGTGACGCTGGAGAAGTACGGTCGAAGCGCCCCCGCTCCCGCCGACCGGCGTCACCCGCTGGTGCTCGCCGCCGAACATACCGGCAGCGAACGTGGGCACCGTCACACCGAGGCCTTCCTCTCCTGTCTGACGCACGACTACCTTCTGGAGGAGGGAGCGAGTCTCGCCGACCCTCCTCGCATTCAGCGCCACCAGGACCTCTTTGACCGGGCGGTGGAGAGCGATCGAGCGGTGATAACCGTGGACACCACCGAGCACGAGCGCACCGATCAGAACGAACGCATCTCCGACAAGGAGATCCGCGTTGCCGTGGCACTGAAGAACCCTTCGGCATCCTTCGCCATTGACGGCGTTGCGGTCTTCACCGGGCAGAGAATCAATATCCGCCGTGCCTACTACGACCTCTTCCCCTACCGGATCGACGGCCCCCAGCGCGGCTGCGAGGTGGGTATCCTCTCCATCTACGTGGGCGCCGACACCACGCTCGACCAGGCCACGGCCGCCCTGCAGCGGTTTACCGTGGGGGACCGCCCGCCGCGGCAACACGCTACCCTTGTGGCCGTTGAGGAGGCGATCCGCTGCCTCTCGCGGGACAACACCCCATCTGAAGAACGCAGCGACGCGCTCGCACGGCTGCGCGACATCGCTTCGCGCAACGCCGATACCGCATCCTCCGAGGAACTCGGCGTCTTTCTGATTAACTCGCTCTCAGACTTCTTCGAGGGGGTGCGGCTGCTTGGCATCGAGGGCAACGACGAAATCATTGCGATGCTGCTGCGCTTCGAGGCGTTCGATGAGTTCTGGGTCGAGCAGAACGAAGGACGACATACCAGCCACCTGCCGGCCTTCCGCACCCGCCACAACAGCGCTCGCGGGACGGCCAAGGGCGGGCTGCGCATCGATCCCATTGTCGAGTTTGTGGAAGTCTCCGCCCTCGCCTTCATGATGACGTGGAAGTGCG
>SLTF01000106.1 GCA_007130025.1 Spirochaetales bacterium
CCGTACTGCTTGGTAAGGCCCTCGAGGCGTGAGGCAAGGTTCACCATGTCACCGATGACGGTGTAGTCCATCTTTTTCTCGGTGCCGATGTTGCCCACCGTCACCACCCCGTAGTTGATCCCTACCCCAATCTGAAACTCCGGCCGACCTGCTGCGCGCTGCTTACTGTTGAAGCTATCCAGGTTGCGGCACATCTCAAGCCCCGCCATCACCGACTGGTAGGCGTCGTCGTCGCGTTTGATGGGAGCGCCAAAGAACGCCATGATGGCGTCGCCGATATATTTGTCGATGATACCGTTGCGGTTCATGATGATGTCGACCATCACCGAGAAGTAGTGGTTCAGGGACTGCACCAGGTCGTCGGGACTCATTGCCTCGGAGATCGACGTGAACGAGCGAATATCGGAGAAGAGCACCGCCAGCACCCGGTTCTCACCCACCAGCATCGACTCGGGATTCTCGTAAAACCGGTCGATGAGCTCCTGCGGCACGTACTTCTGAAAGATGTTGCGGATCTTTGCCTCTTTCTTTCGCGCGACCACCGCCTGAAGCGCGTACGACTTGATCTGCGAATAGGCGCGCTCGAGCTCTTCGGTCATGATGTTGAAGGTGTGGGCGAGCTCGCCGGTTTCATCCCGGTACTCCACCGGCACCCGCTCGGTGAGGTCGTTGGAACCGATGATTTTTCGCATCGACTCCACCACGCTGCGCAGCGGCCGGGTCAACGTGCCCGCGAAGAAAAACAGAAAGAGCACCGAGAGAACGATGGCTCCGCTGAGGATCACCACGGTCTGCATCGTGATCCGCTCCACGTCGCGATAAAACACACCGCGATGCTCGGTCCAGAGGAAGAACCAGTCGTAGGGTGCGAAGTAGAAACCCTTCACCACCCGTTCGACGCCGCCAAGTTCGATTGTCAACAGATCGGTGATTCGATCCGACACCAGCTCCGAGATGCGCGCCTGCTCCTCCGGATTCAAATCCAGCGGCGCGGTTGCCATCACCACCGACGCGGTGCCGTCGAAGGCAAAGACCGCTTCGGTTTCGCTTCTGATCATTCCCCGGGCAAAACTTTCTACGCCAAACTTGGTGGCGTCCACCATCTCAGAGGAGTCGGTGAGTTCGTTTGCAACCAGCAGTTGCCACTGCCCGAGGGCGTACTTCTCGAGTTCCTGCCCCTTGAAGTCGAGAAACTCGTGGGCCAGACGAGTGATGCCGGTGGTTGCACTGAGGTACGATGCGATGCCGACCATCACCACGGCGACCACAATCACCGGGAGAACCACCAATACTACTTTTGCTCTGATTCTCACCGCGTCCTCCGTGGGATCATTGCGTCCGGCCCTGCTCCCTGCTACCGAACACGCGACGCAGGAGGTCGGTCACCCGCGCAACCGGATCGGTGCGAATGAGCAGCTCTTCTTCGGCAAGCAGGACGAAGAGGCCGTCTAACGTCTTATCGACCACATACGCGTCGATATCAAACGTTGCCGGGGCCACAAACGGCAGGCGATTGTAGCTGTCGATCACAAACCGGAACAGCGGCGTAAGCCCGGTTTCATCCATCGCCGTGGTGACGATGGGATGAAAGCGAGTCGCAAGCTCCGCGCGGGTTGTGCGCTCAAAAAAGCGTGTGGCGGCATCGTCTTCACCACGAAGAATTGAGCGGGCGTCGTCAAAGGTCATCGCACGGACGGCCCCCACGAGGACCTCGGTTGCCTCCCCGCTGGCAACTTCCGCCGCACGGCTCATCCGCTCGATGAAGTCATCCATCTGCCGCCCAAGTCCAATCTGGCGAAGCCGACGATCGACCTCCACCAGCTCTGCAGGCAGCGGTATTCGCAGCACCGGGTTTCCCCAGAAGCCGTCGAAGGCTGAGCCCCGATCAACGCTGTTGCGGCTCCCGATCTCGAGGGCCTCGATCAACCCGGCGATAATGGTCTGTTCGTCCAGTGGACGGGGACCGGTTACGTCCTCAATCAGGAAGTCCAGGCTCTCGCACGAGATGAAGAGCAGTGCCAGCAGCGCGGGCAGCAGTATCACGGTACGCAGTCGTTTCATTGTGTATTCCATCCGTCTGTTGATAGTCTAATGCGTCCGGCGTCGCTTTTCCATTGGTCACAGGAGCGATACCGGGTCGACGTCGACCTCCAGATAGACCCCGTGTGGTACGCGCACCTTGCTCACGACCCAGCGCACCGCCGCGTGTCCGTGATCAAACGACGCGAGTCGCAGGATCACCTGAAAGCGGTGGTTGCCCGCGATGACACCGATCGGGCATTCGGCTGGCCCAAGGATCTCGGCACCGTCACCTGCTCGCGGAGCGAGCCTCGCCGCGAGCGTGGTAGCGGTCTGTTCGGCAGCATCGCGCTGTCGGGCGCGAACTACCAGCCGAATCAGGCGCGAATACGGCGGAAAGCCCAGCTGTTCGCGCAGCTGCAGCTCGCTTTCGTAAAACCCTTCCACGTCTCCGGCTGCCGCCCGGCGGATCGCGTCGTGGCCGGGACGCAGGCTCTGGATGATCACGCGGCCATCGGGCCGGTAGCGGCCGGCGCGACCAGCCACCTGCACGATGAGGCTGAAGGTTCGCTCCGCCGCACGAAAGTCCGGCATGGCCAGCCCGGTGTCGGCGTGGATGATTCCTACCAGTTTCACTCCGGGAAAGTTCAGACCCTTGGCAACCATCTGGGTTCCCAATAGCACATCTACCTCGCCGTCGCGCACGTCACGAAGCACCCGCTCCAGGGTACCGCGAACGCGAACGGTGTCGGTATCGATGCGCCGAACGCGCAGATGGGGAAAGCGCCGACGGACATCCTCTTCGACCTTCTCGGTGCCAAACCCTGAGTAGCCCACATCCAGCGATCCACACTCGGGACAGACCTGCACCGGGGCGGCGCGATGACCGCAGTAGTGGCAGACCATGGCGTTGCGGCTCTGATGGTAGGTCAACGACACCGAGCAGCGCGCACACTGCATGGAGTAGCCGCAGGAGCGACAGAAAAACGAATGGGAGAAGCCCCGGCGGTTGAGAAACAGAATCGATTGCCGCCCCTCGGCGTGGGTTTCTTCGATGGCGGTTGCCAGCACCCGCGAGAGCGTTCCCCCGGCGGTCTTGAGGTCAACTACCTCAATCGACGGCATGCTTCCACCGGCAAGGCGTTGGGTCAACCCAAGCCGTGTGATGCGCTTGTCACGCATCAGCCGCCACGCTTCCACCGAGGGGGTGGCGCTGCCCATCACCAGCCGGGCACCCTCATCGGCGCAGCGCTTCATCGCAATCTGCCGCGCGTGGTAACGGGGTACCGATCCCGACTTGTACGAGCCCTCGTGCTCCTCGTCCAGTACGATGAGACCCAGGCGGGGCACCGGTGCAAACACCGCACTTCGCGCCCCAATCACCACGGGTGCTTCGCCGCGGATAATCCGCTTCCACTCACCCAGACGCTGCGACGGGGTGAGCCGGGAGTGGAGCACTGCGGTACCGGCAGAGAAGCGGTCTCGAATGGTGTCGATGAGCTGGTGGGTCAGGGCAATCTCGGGAACCAGATAGATCACTCCCCTGCCCTC
>SLTF01000312.1 GCA_007130025.1 Spirochaetales bacterium
ATCGGCGACGGAGAGAATCCTGCTGAACAGTGGGATGCTGGTCCCGAGGAGACCGTGCGGATAGCCGTACCCGTCGAACCGCTCGTGATGAGTCAGCGCGATTTCTGCGCCCGCCTGCAAACTCGGGCTGCGCGAGTCACTCAAAATCCGATGTCCGACCACGGTGTGCTGTTGCATGATTTCGCGCTCGTGCTCGGCCAGCGGTCCCGGCTTCAACAGGATGGACTCCGGCACGGCGATCTTGCCGACATCGTGCAACGGTGCTGCCTGATACAGCAATCGCCGCCGTTCCGGCGACTCACCAAGAAGCTGGGCGAGCAAGAGCGAATAGAGCCCCACCCGAATGATGTGAAGACCGGTCTCGTGATCGTTGTACTCCGACAGTCGCCCCAGAATGAGCAGTGCCTCCATCTCACGGGTTCCAAGCTCGGTCCGTGCTTCGGCCTCACTTACGGCGATGGATCGGAGTTGCGCGTAGGTGTGGTGCAGCTCATGGCTCATGGCGTTGAACGCACGGCCCGCATCGCGGAGTTCGGACGCACCGTCTGTGGCGAGCCGGGAATCGAACTTTCGCGATTCCGTAATCTTTCGCATTCCCGACGCAAGGGACGCAATCGGAGCGGTAAGTCGTGCGGAAATGAGCAACAGAACGAGCGCCGTGACGAGCAGCGTGATCACGGTAGCAATCACCATCTGCACCGTGATCTCGTCGATCTCTCCATAGAACGCCTGCCGGTCCACGGAGGTCAGTACATACCATTCAAACGGCTCAAATCGAAACAGGTACCCCACGCGGTTCTCACCGTCGAGAGCAAGCGTGACAATTCCCTCTCGGTCACGAATATCAAACCAGAAATCCCGGTTCAGAGGCGCCTGTACTCCCGAAGAGGAGAAAACGACGTGGCCTTCGCGATCGAAGGCGATTACCAGCTCGGATTCGTCGCGCGTCACCGATGCCGCGTAGGATCGCACGGCCTCACGGGCGGCGTCACGAAACAGCTGCAGGTCAGACAATCCGTTTGTCACCAGTACATCCCACTGATTCCACGCGTACTTGCGGATTTCCTCTGCCTTAAAGGAGAGGTGCTGGGTTGCGAGCCGGGTCAACCCCCGCCGCGCGGCCGTTACCGTAAAGGTTCCAATTACCAGAAGCGAGGAGATGAGTAACGAGAGGACCGCAATGACCAGACGTGTTCTGATCTTCATCGACAGCTTTTGCCTTGCATTTGCTACGTAGAGAAAGCATAATCGAAACACAGGGGCAATACAATGAGTGAACCGTTGAATACTCCTTTTCGCCGTGACGAGAGTCGTGGCCCCCGGTCGCTTTTCGACGCCACCGATGAGATCGAGGCGTATTACGCAAATCCGCTGCTACGATCTGACCGTCGAGGCGATGTTCGCGAGCTACTCGAACGCCGCCTCGACGAAGCCCTGAGCAACACCCCCTCGACCCCGACCGAAACCACAACGCGCGACACTCAGAGCCGGCACATCGTCCTTATCGCGGCCACGTGCCTTATCGTCGCGGCACTGATCTCCGTCATCGTTGTTACTCGATCGGCGGAGCGGGAACGGGAGCTGGTCTCGCAAACAACCCGCTTCTACTCCACGGAGGCTCGCATCCTCGAAGAACTTCGAAGGGAAACCGCCGAAGAACTCGCACGCAAGAACGAGGAAATCGCCCGGTATCTCGTGACGCTCCGACGGCTCGACGAGCAGCGGGGCGGCCTCGAGCGAGCATTGAACGCTGCGGTAAACGAACAGAGAATGGAAACGGACCTCCTCATCGCGCAGGAGATAGCAGCCGAGCGGGAGCGCCTTGGCCGGCTCGGTATTTCTGAACGAGAGCAGGCCGCTCGACTCTTTCGATTCCAGATTGATGTTGAACAACGATTTGCTGAGGCTTTCGAGCGGTTTGTCGTCGAGCAGACCGATCAGTTCCGCCTCCAGCAGGTGGCTCTCCTTTCCGAGCGGGAGTCTGCGCAACAGCTGCTTGCCACTGCGACCGTCGAGCGTGATGAGCTGTTGATCGCGTATCGGGGACTTGGAACCGTGGAAGCGTCTGACGAGGGGGGGCCGGACAGTGAACCGAGAGCAGATTCCGCGCTCCGGCGGTTTCAGGAGTCGGCGGTTCTTGAGACCCTGCTCCGCTCCCAGATTCGGGAACGGCTGGAGATCGTAACCGCCGCGATCTCGCTTGGCAGACTGCAGGAAGGTCGGGAAGCAATCAGAGCCGCCCGGGAGTTTCTCGACGCCGAGGGGCGGATTGACACACAGACAACCGTTCCCGAAGCCCAGTTTGCGCGACGGGTGCTTGAATCGTTCGACCTGCTCCTGCGCGGATTTCCTGACGTCACGGCGGTGGCACCCGTTGATCGAATCCAGGAACCCGGCCTGGCCGGATCCATCGATTCCATCGGCGATGAACGGCGTTCGATTCTCGCGTCGGAGTTGCTCACCGGCACCCAACTCGAGGCTCGGCAGGCGCGGGCGCTGGCGCTGGATGCGGTCGCGGATCTTCTGGATCAGATCGGCGACGGAGAGCCCGCCGCTCGAGCCTCGGTGTCCGAGTGGATCGCCGACCTTGAACATGAGGATCCGCAACTCGCCGGAGTGTTGATCGGAATTGTCGCGGCCCTCGACGCGGCCGTTGAGTATGAGCGACGTACCATCCGCAGCGCAGAGGTTGCCGTGCTGGTGGGAACGGTTGCCCTGGTTCGCCCTGGATTTATCAGTGTCGAGCGGATATCGCAACTTTCGGTGTCTCCGGGGGATCGCCTGACCCTGCGGCGAACACACGCTGCCGGAAGCGAGTTGGTGGTTGGCACGGCGGTTGTGGATCGCGTCAGCGGTGGCTTTCTCGATGCGCGTATCGAGCGCGTGACCGCCGAATCCGGTGGCACCCGACTGCTCGACCTGGCGTACTTGACCCCGGGCGCCTCCCCGTCGCAATCTGAGCCTGGGCGGTAATCGGTTCCATCCGTAGGAGTTTTTCCGTTGGACACCTCTCAGTTGATCTTCGTGCTTGGTGTAGCAGGCTGGGGCGCCGTCGTTGGCGCTGTGGTTGGTTTCACTGCCATCGGAAAGGGGCTTCTTGGAACCCCGGGCCTCATCGTGCTGTTTGGGATGGATCCGGTGCTCGCCGTGGGGACGATGGCGGTGGCCGGCGTCGCGATGATGGCCGCCGGCTCAGTCACCCACGCGCGCGAGGGGAACGTGGAGTGGCGAGTCGCCCTCCTGTTCAGTGCGTTGGCCATGCCCTGCTCCTATCTTGCGGCGCGATTCGCCCGCGAGATCAACGACATCGTTCCGCTGAAATCGGTCATCGCGGTGGTGATCGTTCTTTCGGTGGGGTTGCTGTTCTATCGGTACGTGATCATGCGAGCCCCGGCCCGCGAGCTTGACGTGAAACGAGTTCATCTGATCCTCGCCCCGCTGATCGGCATCGTGCTTGGCTTCCTGTTGGGCGCCACCAGCATATCCGGCTCCATCATCGTCATCGCCTTCATCCTCCTGCCCAAGCCCCCCTCGCCACACCCGGCGGGTACAACCA
>SLTF01000275.1 GCA_007130025.1 Spirochaetales bacterium
CGGCCTGAGCGATCTTCCCGTGGTTCATGATCACGATCTTGTCAGAGAGGCTGAGCGCCTCCGACTGATCGTGGGTCACGTAGAGCGCGGTGATGCCCATGTTCTGCTGAACCCGTTTGATTTCGGTACGCGTCTGGATGCGCAGCTTCGCGTCCAGGTTCGAGAGCGGCTCGTCAAAGAGAATAATCTCAGGCTTCAACACCAGGGCGCGTGCGAGTGCCACGCGCTGCTGCTGGCCACCGGAGAGTTCGCCGGGGAAGCGCTTCTCCACCCCTACCAGATTCACCATGCGGCACGCGTCGGCCACCTTGGCGGCCACCTCGGACTTGGGGGCGTTTCGCAGCTTGAGCCCATACGCGACGTTGTCGAAGATGGTCATGTGCGGGAAGAGGGCGTAGCTCTGGAACACCATCGGCATGTTTCGCTTATAGGGTGGAATCGGGCTGATGTCCTTGCCGTTCATCTCGATGGTGCCGGACGTGGCGTGTTCGAACCCCGCGATCATGCGCAGGGTGGTGGTTTTGCCGCAACCCGATGGACCAAGGAGGGTGACAAACTCGCCACGACCGATGGTCAGATCGATGTTATCCACGGCGCGCACCTTCTCGCCGCGGCCGTCGGTGAAAACCTTCACCAGGTTCTTCAGGACCAGGTAATCGTTACTCATATCAGAAGCTCCTGTTCACACTCGATGTCAGACGGCCGCGATCACTGCGCCGACGAAAACACCTGATCGCGCTTGAGGCCGGTTGCCTTCATGATCAGGTAGATGAAGGCCATGATCACAATGATCAGGACCGTGGAGAGCACCGAAGCGGCACCGAGCCGCAGGATTTCGGTCTGAGCCAGAATCAACACCGTCACGTGGTTCCAGCGCGCGGATACCAGGAAGATGATGGCGCTGATTGCCGTCATGCTGCGCACAAAGGCAAAGGTTGCCCCGGCAAAGAAGGCGGGTTTGATCAGCGGCAGCGTAATCTGGCGGAAGGTCTGCGAGCTGTTTGCCCCAAGGTTGGTGGACGACTCCTCGATCTCGTTTGAGATCTGCTTGAGCGCCGCAATGCCGCTCTCAACGGCGATCGGCACGTTCCGGAAGACGAAGGAGGTTACCAGGATGAAGGCGGTACCCGACCATCGGAACGGTGCAACGTTGAAGGCAAGCACGTAGCCAATACCAATCGCGGTGCCGGGAATCGCGTAGCTCAACATGGAGAGGATGCCCAGGGCGTTGCGCCCGGGGAAGACCTTTCGCATCATCAGGAAGGCAATGACGGTACCCATGATGGCGGTTATCGGTGTGGCGATGAGGGCAAGCAGGACCGTCCGATAGAGCGTGACAAAGCCCACGTCCCAGCTGTAGCTGAAGTGGTCCAGAGTAAACGACCAGTTCACGCCCCAGAGCCGAACGAAACTCCCGACGATAATGGTACCGTAGAAGAGCACCACCACACCCGTCATGAAGACACAAAACGAAGTGAGAATGGCGCGCATGGCGGGACCGGTGTTGGGGCGGCCGCGGCGCGAAGACTTCCCGGTGATGGTCGCGTACGACCCACGTCGCAGGACGGCCTTCTGCATGAAGTAGACCAGCACCGTGGGAATCAGCAGAAGCACCGCGAGGGCCGCGCCGCGCGGCAGATTGCCCATACCGGTGAACTCCATGTAGGCCTGCACCGAGAGCACGTCAAAACTGCCCCCAATCATGATGGGGTTCCCAAAGTCGGTCATGGAGGTCACAAAGACCACCATCCAGCTCGCGAGCAATCCCGGCTTGGAGAGCGGCAGCGTGATCGTGCGAAAGACCGTGAAGCGCGAGGCCCCGAGGTTCATCGCACCGGTTTCCAGATCGGGGTCGATTCCCTGGAGAATCCCACTCAGGGTCAGGTAGGCGATTGGGAAGAGGTTGACGGTCTGAACCAGAATCAGTCCCGGCAGACCGAAGATCCCCCCCGTATCGAGCCCCAACAGTCGCGCGGTGATCAGCCCGTTGCGGCCAAAGAGCAGAATTACCGAGAGGGCGAACATGAAGGGCGGCGAGATGATGGGAAGAATCGCAATCGCCTGGAAGAACCTGCGCCCCTTGATCCCCCCGCGGTAGATCGCGAAGGCAAAGAGAAACCCGATCGCGGTCGCGATGGTTGCCACAACCGCACCCAGCCAGACGCTGTTGGTAATTGCGCGCAGGTAGCGGGGGCGGTCAAAGAGCTCACGGTAGACGTCCACTGAGAATGAGCCACCCGGACTCATGCTCAATCGAACCACCGCAAATATGGGATAGATGATGAAGAGAGCGAGCAGCGCGAACATCGCAATGATGATGGCAACCACCATCGGTTCTCGCAGAATTGCCCGGTTTTGCGCCATGGAAGGCATCGGCGTCACCTCTGTTTACGTTCAAATGGTTTGCATTCAAATGCACGGACAGTCAAAGACGGACAGTGCCGGGCCGGACAATCTGACCCGGCACTGAAGAGACCGGTACGAAGTGGACCGTTACTGGGCGTCACGCCCGATGATGTCGTTCCACTTGTCAACGAGCCGGGTGCGGTTGGCAGCCGCCCACTCGTCGTCCTGGTCGATCACGTTGACCTGCGAAATGGGTACTGCGCCATCGGCCAGTGGTACGTCCACGAAGGGGACCACAAACTGTGAAGCGTAGAGCTTGGCGGCGGTCTCACCGAGACCCCAGTCGTAGAGACGCTTTGCCGCTTCGAGCTGGTCTGCGGGACCGTTGGCGATCAGCGAGATGGCGGCAACTTCAAACCCGGTTCCTTCGCTGGGAAAGGTGAGGGTCAGTGGGAAGCCTTCGGAAATGAGGCGCACGATGTCATGCGAGTACCCGATGGCAACACCAACTTCCCCAAGGGCGGCGTTTCGACCAGGGGCCGAGCCGGAGCGGGTGTACTGGGTCATGTTTGCGTCGAGGCGCCGCATGTACTCAAACCCAGCGTCCTCGCCGAGGATCTGAACCATGGTGGCCACCACGTTGAACGCGGTTCCCGACGATCCCGGGTGGGCCATCTGAACCTGATTGCGGAAGCGCTGGTGAGCGAGATCTTCCCAGCTGCGCGGAGGCTGCGCGCCGATGCGCTGCATCACGTTGTTGTTGCTGGCAAATCCGAGCATCCCGGCGTAGATACCCGCCCAGTAGCGATCCGGATCGCGGAAGACTTCGGGCATCTGTGCCGCGGGGCTGTCGTAGGGCATGGTGAGGCCGCGGTTCTTCGCGTCGATGTGGCCCAGGCCAACGCCGCCAAACCAGATGCTCGCCTGCGGGTTTGCCCGCTCGGCTTCGATGCGGGCAACCGCTTCGCCGGTGGAGAGGCGTACCCAGTCGACCTGGATGCCGGTCTCGGCGGTGAAGGCGTTAAACACCTCGCGTGCCAGCTGCTCATCGAGCGTGGTATAGGCGGTGATGCGGTTGGCGGTGCGGGGCGCATCGCCTTCGGCGGTCTCTCTCGGCGCGCACGCCACCGCGAACAGCGTCACTACCGCAATAAGCACGAGTAGGATTCGTTTCATGAATTTCCTCCTGTTGAGATTCGTACC
>SLTF01000417.1 GCA_007130025.1 Spirochaetales bacterium
GGCCACCGGCCGGGGGCAGCCGCAGACGTGACACTCCCAGGCCGGCGAGTTTTCCCGCTTCCTCCGTGACCGCCACCAGAATGCCGGTTGTCAGAAGCCCGGCGGACAGGATTGCCCGCGATACCGGCAGCTCCGCTGCCACCGCGCGAAACAGAACCACCGCCACCGCTGCCGCAATACCAAGCAGAAATTCACGGGTGAAGCTTCGATGATCTCGGCTGACCCGATGGTGAAGAGCCGTAATGACGGCCAGGAGGCCGAAGGAGAACAGTGCAGTAACGGCGCCGTTAACCAGCAGTCGCATGGGCCCGCCGGGGCAGCTCAGACGCCGCGGCGTCGAATGCGATGAGAAACCGATCGATCTGCTCGTCGGTTCCGATGGTGACCCGGATCCAGTCGGGCAGGCCAAAACTCGTCAGTGGGCGAATGGTCACCCCGTTGGAGGCAACCCGCTCGCAGAACGGTTTGGAGGCCTGGTCCACGTGTATGCAGAGGAAGTTTGCCTGCGTGGGGTAGTAACCAAACCCGCGCGCGTCCATCTCGCGGAAGAGTCGCTCGCGTCCGGCCCGGTTGATCCGCAGCGATCGTTCTACAAACTTCTCGTCGTCCAGAGCGGCGAGGGCCGCCTCCTGCGCAACCAGATTGGTGTTGAACGGCATGCGCGTCTTCTCGAGCAGCGAGATAATCGGTTCCTGTGCAATACCGTATCCCACGCGAAGTCCGGCAAGGCCGTAGATCTTGGAAAACGTACGCAGCACCAGCAGGTTGGGATAGCGGTCTACCAGTCGGGCCCCGTCGGGTGCGTCCGGCGCATCCATATATTCGCAATACGCCTCGTCGAGCACCACGAGGACGTGCGGGGGTACCCCGTCGAGCAGACGGAGTATTTCCGACTCGGAAACATACGTGCCGGTTGGATTGTTGGGATTGCAGAAAAAGACCACCCGGGCCGAAGGCTCCGCGGCAACGGCGGAGAGAAAGTGGTCCACGTTGTGACGGCCGTCGGTCATGGGGGTGGAGACGACGCGTCCGTCAAAGAGGTTGGTCGCAAACCCGTAAACGGAAAACGTATGCTCGGCGGTGACCGCAACGTCACCCGGGTTCACCACGGCAGCGGCGGCCATCACCATGATCTCGTCGGATCCGTTTCCGGTGATCACCTGCTGTTGCGTCACGCCGTGGCGCTCCGCGAGCGCAGCTCGGAGCCGGGTTGCGCCCCCGTCGGGGTAGATGGACACCGTGGTCGCGAGCGACTGGATGGCCGCGACCGCGGAGGGCGCACTCCCGAGCGGGTTCTCGTTTGAGGAGAGTTTCAGGACCCCGGGCCGGCGTTCGCCGGGTACGTATTCATGCAGCCGACTGAGCGCCTCTCGCGAAACCATGGGCGGGAACTCCTTATCCGTTCAGCATTGTACGGGGTCGGGACGGGATCGGTCAATTCGGTGCAGCGGGCTCCTCCGGATCGTCGGTCGGTGAGGATGGCCGGCCGCGGGGAATCGTGGGTGGATTGCGCTTGAGATACTCGTGGTCCTCACACATGTCTTCAATCAGGTCCTTCAGCACCATCGTCAACGATGTATCGGTGGTCTTGGCAAATACCAGGTCGCGCGGCGCGTCAAACTGCTGTTTGACCACCTTCATGACCCGGTTAATCTCTTCGAAGGTAAACCCGTGCATGATGATCACCTTGTGGTCCAGCGGATCCGGAGTCGGTTGCTCTTGGTCACTCATGAAATCAATGTACCAAAAAGCTCGACGACAATCCACGTGTACCGTACGCTTGGTGGTCGCCGGAATCGTGTGTATATTATCTCATACACTGGAGATCGCCATGAACTACGACAAGCTGACCATCAAGACACAGGAGGCACTCCAGGAGGCCTCCTCCATCGCAACGCGGCACAACCACACGACCATCGACCCGGAGCACCTGCTTTCGGCCATGATGCAACAGGCCGATGGAGTCATTCCGCCGCTTCTGAACCGGCTCGGTGTTGCACAGCCCGAGATCGCGGAGCGTACCGAGGCGCTCATCACCAAGAAACCGCGTGCCTACGGCGAGAACGCTGAACTGCGCATGTCGCCGGCGCTTTCGCGGCTGCTGGTATCTGCACAGACCGAGGCGACGGCGCTCAAGGACGAATACGTCAGCACCGAGCACCTGCTGCTCGCGATGCTCGCCGACCAGAGTGACCTCGCGCGGATGCTGGCGTCCGTCGGGGTGACCAAGCCGCAGATCCTGCAGGCGCTGCAGAGTATCCGCGGCAACCAGCGCGTCACCGACCAGAACCCGGAGAACCGCTACCAGGTGCTCGAGAAGTACTGCCGCGACCTCACCGAACTCGCCCGCCGCGAGAAACTCGATCCGGTCATCGGTCGGGACGACGAAATCCGCCGCATCATGCAGGTGCTCTCGCGGCGCACCAAGAACAATCCCGTGCTTATCGGTGACCCCGGCGTGGGAAAGACCGCCATCGTCGAGGGCCTCGCCCGGCGCATCGTCTCCGGCGATGTGCCCGAGTCGTTGAAAGACAAACAGGTGCTCTCGCTCGATCTCGGTTCCCTGGTTGCCGGCACCAAGTTTCGCGGCGAGTTCGAAGAGCGGTTGAAGGGCGTCATTCACGAAATCACCGAGTCCGACGGACGGATCATTCTCTTTATCGACGAGTTGCACACCCTCGTAGGGGCCGGGAGCGCCGAGGGCTCAATGGACGCGTCCAACCTTCTCAAGCCCGCCCTGGCCCGGGGAGAGCTTCGCGCCATCGGGGCGACAACCCTCGATGAGTTCCGCAAGCACATCGAGAAAGACCCGGCCCTCGAGCGGCGATTCCAGCAGGTCTTCACCGGTGAACCCTCGGTGGAAAACACCGTGGCGATCTTGCGCGGCCTGAAAGAGCGCTACGAGGTCCACCACGGCGTGCGCATCAAGGACGAGGCCCTCATCGCCGCGGCAACCCTCTCGGACCGGTATATTACCTCGCGGTTTCTTCCCGACAAGGCGATCGACCTCATCGATGAGGCGGCAAGCCGGCTCAAGATTGAGATCGAGAGTCAGCCCACGGAGCTCGACCAGCTCGATCGCAAGATCCTGCAGTTGAACATCGAGAAGCAGGCGCTGCAGAAGGAGCGCGATGACGCATCGCGCGAGCGACTCGGCAAGATCGAGAAAGAGCTCGCCGACCTCAAGCACGCTCGCGACGCCAAGCAGATGCAGTGGCAGAACGAGAAGACCATCATCGACTCGATCCGCGAGCTCAAGCAGAAGCTGGAGAACGCCAGCATGGAGGAGACCCGCTACGAGCGGGAAGGCAACCTCGCCAAGGCGGCCGAGATCAAGCACGGTATCATCCCGTCGCTCGAGCGTGAGCTCTCCGACAAAAGCGATCGCCTGAAAGAGATCCAGAAGGGACAGACGCTGCTGCGCGAAGAGGTCTCCGAGGAAGACATCGCCCTGGTGGTCTCTGCGTGGACCGGGATTCCGGTCTCGCGCATGCTGCAGTCCGAGATGGAGAAACTGCTGCGGCTCGAGGCGATTCTCGAAGAGCGGGTGGTTGGACAGGCAGGAGCAATCGGGGCCGTATCCGACGCCATTCGGCGCAACAAGAGCGGACTCTCCGACGTCAACCGGCCTACCGGCACCTTTCTCTTCATCGGGCCCACCGGCGTGGGCAAGACCGAACTGGCAAAGACCCTCGCCCAGTTTCTCTTCAGCGACGAGAAGGCGCTTACCCGCATCGACATGAGCGAGTACATGGAGAAGCACGCGGTGTCGCGATTGATCGGGGCGCCCCCGGGTTACGTTGGCTACGACCAGGGCGGCCAGCTCACCGAGGTGGTGCGGCGGCGACCCTACTCGGTGGTGCTCTTCGACGAGATCGAGAAGGCGCACCCCGACGTCTTTAACGTGCTGCTTCAGCTGCTCGACGAGGGACGGCTCACCGACGGGCAGGGACGGCTCGTGGACTTTCGCAACAGCATCATCATCATGACGAGCAATCTCGGAAGCGACATGATCCTCCAGGCCGAGACGGTCGAGGCGGTGCGGCCGCAGATCACCACCCTCCTTCACGCCACCTTCAAGCCGGAGTTCCTCAACCGGCTCGACGAGGTGATCACCTTCAATCGGCTCGGGAAGCCGGAGATCACCCGCATTGTTGACCTGGAGCTCAAGCGCGTTGCGGCGCGGCTGCAGGAGCGGCGGATCACCCTCGAACTCGATGATTCCGCCAAGCTGCTTCTGGCAGACCGCGGGTTCGACCCGGCATTTGGGGCGCGGCCGCTCAAGCGGGCGGTGCAGAGCCTGCTGCAGAATCCGCTGGCGCGGCGCATCCTGGCCGGTGAGTTCCCCGAGGGCTCGCGCATCCGAGTCACCCGAAACGGTGACGAGCTCGCCTTCGGCTCATAGTACGATCACTGCGGGCAGAGCCCAACGCTGCACCACCGCGCGTCCGACGCTTGCACGGGCGCGCCGTTGTGTGCACACTGAATCCCAACACGGACACCCGCGGGAGCGATCAGCATGGCAACCCTCTGGCAGAAAGAGTATCAGGTCGATGACCTTGTGCACCGGTTTACCGTTGGAAACGACTACCTGCTCGACCGGCGGCTCGTTGCCGCCGACTGCGCGGGCAGCCTCGCCCACGCCATCATGTTGAACAGCATTGGCGTAATCTCGGCCACTGAACTGGACGAGCTTCGCGCCGGGCTGCTCGAGATCGTGACCGATTACGAGCGCGACGCCTTCGAGATCAAGCCCCAGGATGAGGACTGCCACACCGCCATTGAGAACCGGCTCACCGAGCGGTTCCCCGAGGCAGGGGCCAAGATTCACACCGGGCGTTCGCGAAACGATCAGGTACTCACCGCAACGCGGATCTACCTTCGCTCCGCCCTGCTGGAGCTGACGCGCCACACGATCTCTGCCGTACACGCCTTTCTCGATCTTGCCTCCGCCCACCAGCAGACGCCCATGCCGGGCCGCACCCACCTCCAGACGGCAATGCCATCTTCGGTTGGTCTCTGGGCCGCATCCTTCGCCGACGCCCTGCTCGATGATCTGACGTTGTTGCAGACGGCGCTTGACCTTGCCGACCGCTCTCCCCTCGGGGCGGCAGCCAGTTACGGCGTGCCGCTGCCGCTGGACCGCGAGCTCACCGCGCGGTTGCTCGGCTTTGCATCGGTTCACGGCAACGTACTCGCGGTCAATAACTCCCGCGGCAAGATCGAGGCGATCGCCCTCGACGCCGCCGACTCCGCGGTCTCCACGGTGTCGAAGGCGGCCGTGGATCTGATTCTGTTTTCCCTGCCGGAGTTCGGGTACTTCGAGCTTCCGGTTGAGATGTGCACCGGCAGCAGCATCATGCCGCAGAAGAAGAACCCCGACGTGCTCGAGCTCACGCGCGCGCGGGCCGGTACGCTGTCCGGCATCGCGGTGCAGCTGAAGAATGCGGTACGAAACCTGCCCTCCGGCTATAATCGGGATCTGCAGGAGACCAAGGAGCCGATGCTGCGGGGCATGGACATCGCCTGTGGGGTGATGGAGATCATGGCCGAGACGGTCCGCCGCCTGCGCGTCAATCCCGATGCATTGGCGCGCGCCTGCACCCCCGAGCTGTTCGCCACGGATGAAGCCTTTGCGCTGGTGCAGCAGGGGGTCCCGTTTCGGGACGCCTACCGACGGATCGCGGCCGGCCTCGACGAGGTGCAGTCGGCCGACCCGGTCGCGGCCCTCGCGCGACGGACCTCCACGGGCACGCCGGGCAATCTGGGGCTCGACACCCTTCGCTCGCGGCTCGCGGACATGTCCGCGGCTCGGGACACACGGTGCGCGCGGGTAGACGCCGCCCTCGCCGGGCTCTTCGGCCGCGACGTTGTCGTGCTCGGTGGCCGCTGATCAGAAGTGCGCATCGATGCGGCGGCGTCGCCGTCGCGGTTTGGTTGAGCGAATCGCCGAGTAGAGAATCATCGCAACAACCGTGATCGCGTAGGGGAGGCCCAGCAGGATCGTGCCGGGGATGTTCATGAAGCCCTGGGCCGCGCCGGCGAGGCTGTCGGTCAGGCCAAAAAGCAAGGCGGCAATCACAATCCCCATCGGTGTCCGGTAGCCCAGATAGATGGCAACCAGGGCAATCCATCCCCGTCCGGCGCTGATATTCGGCAGGTAGACTCCAAGGCGAAGCGATATGGTGGATCCGGCGAGCCCGGCCGCAACCCCGGAGACCACAATGGCAATGCTGCGGTAGCGCACCGCGTTGACGCCTGAGACTACCGCGCTCTCCGCCCGGGCGCCCGTGGCCCGCAGGCGCAGGCCGAATGGCGTGCGGTAGAGCAGCACCGCGGCGATTACCGCCGTCAGCCATGCCAGGTAGACGGTGACGCTGTGTCCAAACAGGAGATCATCCAGCAACGGCAATCCGGTGTGTACTCCCACCAGCAGGCGCGGCATCCGTGGAAGATCCGGGAAGCGCAGGACCCCCTTGGTTCCAAACATCCACGTGGACAGAAAGGGAATCATACCAGCAGCCAACAGATTCACGGCAAGTCCGGCGATGAAGATATTCGCCTTCAGGCGCGAGGTTACCCAGGCGAGCAGACCCGCAAGCACTCCACCTGCCACCGCGGCCGCGAGCATCCCCACCGCAAGGTTTCCCGTGGCGGCGGCAACCAGAATCCCGGTAAAGGCGCCAATGAGGATAAGCCCTTCGAGGGCGATATTGAGCACCCCGGCCATCTCGGCGAAGAGACCGCCAAGCGCCGCGAGCAGGATGGGCGTCATGATCTCAACGCCGTTGAACATCATGGAGCGCTCCGCTCCCGTCGCCCGCGTCGCAGCCTCGGAAGGACGATCTCGGCGGTGATCAGAAAGAAGATCACCGCCTGGATGATGGCGGCGAGCTCAAAGGTGAACTCGGTCTGCAGCCCGGCAACCCGTGAGCCCGCTTCCAGGTAAGCAAAGACCAGGGCGGCAGGAATGATCAGCAGGGGATGGTTGCGGCCAATGAGCGCCACCGCGATCCCGTTCCACCCCAGCCCCGCGGTAAACCCCTCGATGGCGGCGTGATGGGTCCCCAGCACAAAGAAGGCCCCGGCAAGTCCGTGAAACCCGCCCGATACCGCCATGGGAAGCACGGTGTAGGCCCCAACGGCCACACCGCCGTACCGGGCAAACTCGCGGTTCAATCCTGTCATGCGAAGCTCGTATCCGCGCAGCGTGGAGAAGAGAAACCCGTGAGCGAGCACGGCCAGGAGTACCGCGGCGCCAACCGACACGTTCAGCGTGGACGGGGGAAGCAGACGCAGAAATCGAAACTGCCCGGCTACTCGTACGGTTGTCATGAGGTTGCTGTCGGGATTTCGAAGCGGCCCCACGATCAGGAAGTTCACCGTCGGCACAAGGGCGGCCGAGATCAAAAACGAGGTGATCAGTTCATCGGTGCCCCAGGCCCAGCGAAAGAGCCCGGACAGTCCCGCAAGAAGGGCCGCCACCAGAACGGCCGCACCCGTTGCGGCAAGAATTCCGATGGGCGCCGGTGCCGCAGGCATCGAGAGCGCAACAACCGCCGTGGTCAGCGCCGCAATGTAGACCTGTCCCTCACCTCCGAGGTTGAACACCCCGGCGCGAAACGCCGCGCAGACACCCAGACCCACCAGAATCAGAAGGCCGAAGGTATCGATCATGTTGCCGAAGAAGAATCGATTGGAGAACGGCCCCCAGAAAAATGAGGTGAGGGCGCGCGCAGGGTTGGGGCTGCCGATTGCCAGCAGGATCACCGTCACCAGAATCGCGGCGGAAACCGCCACCAGGGTTCCGGCTGCACGGCGTGGAGCTGCCATCGCTTGCTCGCTCATACGTCGGCGCCCTCTCGCTCAACGCCAAGCATGAGTTCCCCGATTCGCTCCCGGGTCCGCTCGTCGGCTTCGAGCAGGGCGGCAACCCGCCCGCGAAACATCACCGCGATGCGGTCGGACATGCTCAGCACTTCGTCGATGTCGGCGGAGATCAGAATGACCACGGCCCCCTCGGAACGCAGCGCGTCCATCTCTTCGTAGACCCGGTTGCGAGAGCGGATGTCGAGGCCCCAGCTTGGCTCCGAGAATACCACCACGAGGCGTCGGCCGGAAAGCTCGCGGGAAAGAATCACCTTCTGGATATTCCCCCCGGAGAGACGGCGCATCGGCTGGTGGAGGGGACCCGCGATATCGTAGCGGCGCTTGAGTTTCTCGGCAAACTGCTCGACGGCCTTTCGCCGCAGGAGGCCTCCGCGTTGCAGGCCCTTTCGATGGAGCAGAATCAGGTTTTCGGCCACCGACGAATCCATGCTCGACCCACGAAGGATGCGATCGGTGGGGATGTAGGATATGCCGATGCGGCGAAAGTGGCGCGGCGTATACCGGGCAACGGGAATCCCGTTGAGCAGGATGGTTCCGGCGTCGGGTGCGATGGTCCCCGAGAGCACCTCCTCCAGAAATTCGAGTCCGTTCTCGCGGATGCCGGTTACCCCCAGAATGGTTCCGGAGGTGGCCGTCAGGTTGATGCGATCCAGCACCGGAAGGTCTCCCGCGTGGACGGTTACGTCGCGGAGCTCCAGGGTTGATCGGGGAGTGGCGGCAGGAGGTGAGGGGAGGATGCGTCGATCGAGGTCGGTTATCTGACAGTCTTCTCCCAGCATCATGGAGGCAATTTCGGCGGCGGTGGTCTCTCGGCGGTCAACGGTGGCCACCAACGCGCCGGCGCGCATGACCGTCACGCGATCGGCAATCTGCATCACTTCCTTCAGCTTGTGGGTAATGAGCACCACCGCGATTCCATCGGCGGCAAGCATGCGAAGCGCGGCAAACAGCTTGTCCACCTCCGGTTCGGTGCACGGGGCGGTTGGCTCGTCCAGAATGAGCAGGCGCGGTGCCCGAAGCAGCGCCCCGAGAACCGCTACAAAGTGCAGACGGCTCGCGGCCAGTCGACCCATGCGCGCATCGGGGTCGACCGCGATGCCGTATTTCTCGGCGGTACGCCGGATCGCGGCCGCGGCGGCCGTGCGGTCCAACGTGCCAATTGGAGTGGTCCACTCCGTTCCCAGAGCGAGGTTCTCCCAGACCCGAAAGAAGGGCACAAAGGGCGGATGCTGGTGTACCATCACCACGCCGTTCGCGATGGCATCGGAAGGGGCGGTAAACCGCACGGCCGCCCCGTCGATTTCAATCCCGCCGGAAGTGGGGGGGCGGTATCCAGAGAGTACGTGCATCAGGGTGGATTTACCCGCACCGTTCTCGCCCACAAGGGCGTGGACCTCTCCCGATCGGATCGAGAGCGACACCGAATCGTTGGCGAGCACCTGGTTCTCGGCGAACCAGGTGGAAACATTGTTCATGCGGACGATCATGCGGGCGAGGACGGGTTCGGGTGTTGGTTCCATCAGAACTGCGTGGGCATCTCCAAAACCAGATCTCCGGTGCGCAATCGCTCGATCATGGCAGCGAGTCGGTTGCGGACGGCTTCGGGGACGTCGCGCTGAAAGAGACGGTGCTCGGTGTCAAAGTCCACAAAGCCGTCGGCCACGCCCAGTACTTCTCCCCGGCCAAAATCGAGCGTTCCGTCAATCGCCTGAAGGACGCGCTGGTGGGCCGCGCGGTCGAGCCGAACGAGGGTACTCCCCATGACGATGCCGGCCGCCTCGTCGTAGCCGGACGAGTCGTACCAGAGCACGTAGGCCCCCTTGGTCCGTGCCGCGGCGATGACGCCCTGGTTTCCTCCGCCGGCAATGGTGAGAATGACGTCGGCGCCGGTGTCGATCATGCTGTTGGCGAGTTCGGTGGCCGCGGCGGCGTCAAACCAGTTTCCCAGCACCCGGAAATCGACCTGCCCCGAAGGCTCAACCGACTGGAGGCCAAGCTGGAAGGCGGGGCGGATGACCCGGTTCATGATGGGGTATTCCTGGCCCGCAAGCAGACCGGCACGGACACCAGGGCGGACGTTTGGCATCGAGCTGCTGCTCACCAGTCCGGCATAATACCCCGAGAGAAACGCCTGCTCGCGCTGATTGAAGAGCACCGTCGCGATCGAGGGATTTCCGGAGAGATATCCGTCGAGTACCAGGAAGCGCTGATTGGGAAAACTCCGCGATACTTCGTCGGCAATCTCCGGCATCGACGGGTTTGAGGTAACGATGAGGTCGTGCTCACCCGAGGCCGCCAGGGCGGTCATGCTCTGGGGCCATTGCGCCTGGTTAAAGCCTCCCTCGATCACGCGCACCTGGGTGCCGGGGCGCTCTTCGGCGGCTCGACGTACTCCGGCAACGAGCATCTCGTAGGTGGGGCTTCCCTCGACCACGCCGGGGACAAAGACGGCAATCCGATACCGCGCGTCGTCCGGCGTCTCCCGCGATCCCAGCGCCGCGAGGGGCAGGGCTATGGTCGCGAGTAACGCGAACGCGATGAGTACCGTGAAGCGTCGATTGAATCGGGAATATATCATGAGGGAGAGCCTCCTTGGGGAAAGATGAAGACGGCCTTCATACTACTCCAATCACCGCCAATGGAGAAGTGCAACCCGGCTCGAGTTGACCCGGTTTTGCCGGTTGTGGTAGGTTCAGCTCACTCGCCGGACGGTGCGAGCCTGCACTTCAGGGGAGATTTCCGTGTCCGATCACAGCCGCCACGATCGTTCTGCCACGCTGCTTTGCGTTGACGTCGGGACATCCGCGATCAAGGCGGCCCTCATGCGCTATGACGGAACCTGTGCTCACTTCGAGTACGAGCGACTCCCCGCCGAGGCCCACGACGCCGATCGCTTCACCGCCGGGCTCTGGATGACCCACTTTTCCCGTCTGCTGCGCCGGATGATTGAGTGTCAGACCATCACCGGGGTGGTGATCAGTGGAAACGGGCCGACGATCGTCGCGGTAGACCGAAAGGGACGGGAAGTAGAGCCGGTCATGCTCTGGTTTGACGGGCGCGAACGGCGGATCTCCGGTGAGCCCTCCTTCTTCCTTCCCAAGGTCGCCTGGTTTGCCGAGACCTTTCCGCGCCGGTTTGCGTCGGTGGCCCTGCTGCTCTCCTGTCCCGAGTATCTGAGCTATCGGCTCACCGGTGAGGCGTGTACCATTTCGCCGTCCGACGAGTTTTCTTCCTTTATCTGGACGCCGGACGGGATCGCCCGCTACGGATTGGATCCATCCCTGTTTCCGCCGATGGTCTCGTGCGGTACCGTGATTGGTGCGGTCCAACCGGCGATTGCCGCGGAGCTGGGAATCCCCGTTGGGGTTCCCGTGATTGCCGGCGGATCGGACTTCCTGATGAGCCTTCTGGGCACGGCGACGGTCCTCCCCGGTCGCACCTGCGACCGCGCCGGGACCTCCGAGGGAATCAACCACTGCAGCGCCGGCGTGGTTGACGATCCGCGGCTGCGCTGCCTTCCGCACGCGGTGGCGGGGCGGTACAACGTCGCGGGGATTCTTTCGTCCACGGGTCGGATCTTCGAGTGGTTTCGGCAGATCTCGGGACAGACATCGGTTGCATACGCCGACATGCTCGAGGCCATCACGGCTCTTCCCTTCGACCGGCACATACCCTGGTTTTTTCCCTCCATGCACCGCGGTGCCGCGTGGGAGTTCAGCCGTGGAATGTTCATCGAGCTTGGCGCACAGCACGGCGTCGCGGAGATGGGGCGCGCGGTGGTGGAGTCCATTGGCTACGCGGTGCGCGAGAGCGTTGATATCCTTGAGGAGAACGGCTGTGCGATCGATGAGCTGCGGGTATCCGGCGGCCAGGCAAAGAACGGCCCGTGGAACCAGATGAAGGCCGACATGATCGGGAAACCCATCATCGTGGGGCAGATCGCCGACGCGGAGATCGTGGGCAACGCGTGTGCGGGGCTGGTTGGTCTTGGTCGATACGCTCGCCTCGATGAGGCGGCCGAGGCGCTCTACCGGGTATCGGCGAGGTACGAGCCGGACGCCGCCCGCCACCGCCGCTACCGCGACGGCTACGATCGTTACCAGCAGGCGTACGCCGCGTTCCGCCGCGCCCTCGCCGACGCCGGCTCACCGTAAGCGGCGGCCGTCAGGGCGACTCCATCAGATAGTTCAGGTAGCATTCGCGTACGAAGGCACGGGTTGTCGCAAGCTCCTCGTAGAAGTCTCCCTCTACAGACATCGCGCGCTTCATGCGTTTTGCAAGCGCTTTTCTCAGCTCGGGGCTCGACGGGAGCCGGTGAACCTGGCGGTCTTCAAGAATCTGCAGAAAGTGTTCCACGCGTCGCAGTAACACGTAGGCGTGACTCAGACGCTGCGCGGTCGCAGGGTCCAGCCGTCCGTGTTCGGCAAGCGCGGCCAGCGCCTGCAGGGTATTCCCCGAGAGCAGCGCGTCACCGGACCGACCGTGGATCATCTGCAGCCCCTGCACCAGAAACTCAATATCGCGAATGCCCCCAACGCCGTTCTTGACGTCGTTGTCCGTATCGGAGCGGTCCACCGCGGTATCGCGAAGCGACGAGATGGAGGCGCGGATCTGCTCGGGGGAGCCGGATGCAAAGAATGCAGGTTTGACCGCTTCCAGGAACGACCACCCCACCGGGAGGGCCCCGGCAATGGGCCGAAGTTTGAGCAGCGCCTGGTGCTCCCAGAGAGACGCGCTCTGTTCGTAGTAGCGAATCAGGGACGCGCTTGGCTGAGCGAGGGTGCCGGACGAGCCGAAGGGACGCAGCCGCAGATCGACGCGATAGAGGTAGCCCTCGGCGGTGTGGTTGGAAAGCGCAGCGCGCAGCTGCATCATGACCGCGTCAAAGAGCCGCTGATCGCGCGCGCGGTGCTCTTCCGGCCCGGGGTCAAACAGCGCGAGCAGATCGATGTCGGAGCTGTAGTTGAGCTCACCACCTCCCAGCTTGCCAAAGGCAAGCACGCAGAACCGCTCGCGCTCTTCCGGTCGGTCCGATGTGCGCCAGATCCGGTCCAGGGCAACCCGGGTCAGGGCACAGGCCAGGTCGGACAGTTCGGCGGTAATCTCAGCGAGCGGGGCGTGCAGACAGATGTCGCGGGTTCCAATCCGCAGCACCTCGCGACGGCGGAACCGGCGGAGCGCGTCCAGCCAGTCGGCATCATTGAGGTTGCGATCGACTACCGCCTGAAGGTCGAGAAGGAATTCATCGAGCGTGCGGGCCCGCCGGACCACTTCGTACGCGGTAGCCCACTCGAGAAAATCCGGATTCTGGATCAGGGTGTCGGAGAGAAACTGACTTCCCGCAAAGATGGCAATCAGGATGCGAAGGCGCTGCGGTTGGGTCTGCAGTTGCCGAAGGTGTTCCTCCGGGTTCTCAATTGCCTCAACGAAGGTCTCCCAGTTATTCA
>SLTF01000262.1 GCA_007130025.1 Spirochaetales bacterium
CCTCCATCACCAGCGACGACGCTCGCCCCGAGAACCCCGGCGAAGCGCGGGAGTCGCAACTGGCGGTTATTCCCTTCGTGCCCTCGGGGTCGGAAGAGCGCACCGAGAGCGTGATCATCGATACGCCACCCACCACGGGTGCGATCGAGTTCGACCTGTTTATCCAGTGAGGCCGTGATGAAGAGCAGTACCCGAAGAAACGGTATCCGATGTCTCCGCTCGTATGCCGTCGCCCGGATCGCAGCAATCGGCGTGATTGCGGTCGTCCTGCTGGCCGCCTGCTTCAGCCCGCTGCAGAGCGAGGGGGGCGCCGCCGGGATCGCGGTGTCGCTGGATTTTCTGGGGGCGCTGGATGGCTCGGAACTCGGCTGGGTGGCAGACATCTACGTCTACTCGGCCGGCGATCTGGAGCGCATCGTTGATCTCGACAACAACTTCATTGCGCAGCCGCGCGCGAATGCGGTTCCAATACCGGTTGGCGGTGAGAGCTTTCTGAGGCAAGCCTTCGGCTCTGTGGATGGGGTTACGCCGGAATCCGGGGGAGGAACCGTCACCCGGATTCGGGTATCATCGGTGCCCGCCGGTGGTCCCTACGTTCTCTTTGTGCGCATCTGGGACGATCTCAGCACTGGTACTCCGGTTGCCGAGTACTTCACGGGCGGGTGGATACCGGGGGCGCAGCCGGCGCTATCGCTCAACAGCTTCTTTGTCTCCGCCGGCGCTACCACCACGGTTCCGCCCAGTGGGTTCGCGGAGGTCATCGGACCGGCAAGCACGCTTCCCGTGGGTCAGTGGCGCTTTGACGAAGGTGCAGAGCTGGTCGATGCGACCGGCAACGGCAATACCCTTACGCAGGTGGGCATTCAGATCGAGCCACCGTATAGCGAGGAACCGGAGAACACTGGTAACTTTTATCCGGTATTAAGTCAGGAGGATCACGGGTTCGCGGTGCAGACTCCGAACAACTTCGCGGTCGGGCTCGGTGGACACACCTACTCGCTGTGGTTCAGGAACACCAACGTAGACGGGAACGGTTTCGGCACCTTTGGCCAGCAGGGCACTCTGATACGGCGAGATCGCACCGAGGGCGCGCAGTCTACCGACAAGATGATTTTCTGGCTCGGTGCTCCCACAGCTGCGAATCGGCTGGACATGGCGATAAACAACTGGGGCGTTAACGTGGATGTAGCCTACGGATCCGAAGGTGTTCTGGAGACGGGCTCATGGAATATGATTACTGTCGTCCTCGACTACGACATGGGCACAACAACAGTATATGTGAACGGGGCTTCAGCGTGGAGCGGAGATACCTCGTTCTATTTCTCGGAAGGTGGTATGCACGACCCAGGCCCCTTCTACATCGGCCGCTACCCGAATGCGGACGGGGGTAACGTAGTTCCTGCCGATCGCTCGGTTTTTGGCCACATCGACGACGTGCGAATCTATCGTTTCCCGCTATCCGGCGAAGCGGTACAGACTTTGTACAACGATGGACGGCAGTAGCAGGCAAACGAGACTCACGCTTATAGGATCTCGAGCGAGTCCTGGATGAGAAGCGGTTCGATGTTCCCGAACACGGTGACTTCCGGAACATGGGAACAAAATTTGTTGCGAAACTGTTGGATTTTTATTCAATAGGGCGGTAAACTTTACCCCGTATGTAATATTTAGGGAAGTTCAGTCCCATGAACCGGACGGGGTATGAAACGAAGCATCATTGTCGTTCTTCTTTGTGTGATTTTGGGCACCTTCGCGACGGCGCAGTCGAGCCGGACGGTCGGTGTGATACTGCTCAGCGATGTCGCCACCTACGGCGATGCAGCCTATCTGCTTCTCGCCGCGCGCGGTCTGATTGACGACGAGGTCGGCCTCGCCGGCGCGGCGGGGCTGCTTGAGTTCAACGGATACGGAACCCCTGGCCGCCTCTGGCTCGATCCCATTACCCTCGGTGAGTACGCGGTACTCCTGCGTCGCGTTCTGGGCCTTCCCGGCGGCTTCATGAGCGCGCTGACCGAGGCGCCCCGCTACGCGGTGCGCGACCTGCGCCACTATCGGATCATCCAGGGGCGCGCCTATCCCAACATGACTATCTCGGGTGAGCGCATGGTGCGCATTCTGGGCCGCGCCCTTGCGTGGCAGGACGGCACGCTGTGAGGCGGCGTATCGCAGCGGGCCTTGTCTTTCTGTGGGTGCTCGCGATTGCCGCGCCTGTGGCGGCGTTTGACGGAAGGGATTGGGGCGTGACGGTGGATGGTGCCGCCACCGTGCGCTACAGCGATGAGCTCTCCGACCACGACCTTGACTACCGGGTACGCACTGCGCTGTGGGCGGAGTTCTTCCGTGGGATTGGCGACGGTGGGGCTCTGGTGCTTTCGGCCGAGGGAAGCTTTGTTCACGCAGATGACCGCGACTACCTGGTGGATCTCGATCGACTGCGGCTCTCGATGAGCTTCCCTGGTGCCTTCGGGGGAGCGGGAACCTTCGCCGCCGCCTTCGGGCGCTTCGCCTTTCGCGATCCCACCGCGCAGATCCTGAACTCGCCCGCCGACGGTGTCCGGCTCGGCTTTCGGTTTTCCACCTGGGAGCTCGAGCTGTGGGGAGGCTACACCGGTCTGCTGCTCAACCCGGTTTCGCGCATCCGCCTGAGCGCGGCCGACCGCGCCGAAGAGAGCGATGACGACCAGATCTTCGGCCCGCAACGCGTCCTGGCACAGGCGGAACTGCGCTTCCCCGATATCGCAGCCAGGCAGCTGCTCTCTCTCTCGGCGGTGGCACAGTGGGACCTCCGAGAGGAAGACGACGATACCGACACGGTTGACTCCCAGTACGGGGCCCTGCTGCTTGCGGGACCGCTTGTGCGCAACCTCTACCATACAAGCTTCGCCGGGGTCGGCCTGGTTCAGGCTGAAGAAGATCTGATCGGCCTCTTCGGCGGGACGCGTCTTCGCTACCTCAGGGAAGAGTGGCTCGGGTCCCGCTTCTCGCTTTCGATGCTCTTTACCTCGGGTACGCAGGGTGAGATCAGCGCGTTCGTCCCCATTACTCAGCCGTCGATCGGTCGGGTTTTCCAGCCGCGTGCGGGGAACGTCAGTACGGTCTCGGCGGGCTACGCGGTCCGCCCGTGGATACGAAGCTCCGCGGTGTCGGTTCGTGCGATCGAACTCTCTACCGGAGGGCGGGCGTTCTTTCGCTCTTCGGACCAGGGTTCGGTGGAGGGCGGAGGTTTACTGACCGCGGGTACGCTGACGCCGGCGGGAAGCGAACGCTACCTGGGTAGCGAAGTTGAATGGGGTCTGCGGGCACGACCGCTTCCCGATCTGGGTTTCGCGCTGACCGGCGGGGTCTTTCTGCCGGGTTCGGTATTCGGAGACGACGCGGGGCCCGAGTACCTCGGGCGCTTTGAACTTTCGCTCGCGCTGTGAGCAGAAGAGGTTGAATCGATGCAACGATGCCGACTGACATTGATGATCGCGCTGGTGACCGCACTGATGACGGTAACACCGGCGTGGACGCAGCAGACGGTGCGGGTGCTCGCATCCAG
>SLTF01000116.1 GCA_007130025.1 Spirochaetales bacterium
CGCCGGTCACCGCGCCGAGGCTGTTGGCTCTGGTGGCGGCGCTATTTCCACCGCGCGGCGGCGCAAACCCTGAACCGTGACATAGGCGAGCGCGACCGTGACCGATTTGTCGATGAGGTTCAGGGGAATGCGGGCGAGAAACGCGGCGAGCCACACCGGGATCCCCGTGAAGGTTACCGCGGTTACAATGAGATCGACCGGATAGTCGATCGAGCCGCCAAAGAGGCTCAATACGGTGATGGTTCCCCCAACCGCGTTTGCCAGGGTTACCGCGATGGTACAGAGCAGCGCGTCGTAGGCGTTGCGAAATCGGTGGCCCCGGACGAAGGCCCAGACCACCACGGCGGTCAACGCGTTGACCGGCGCAAACCAGAGAAAAACCAGCCCGTCGGTTCCGCCGGCAAGTACTTCCATCCAGACGTTGGTCAGGAGTCCAACCGCGATGCCCGCGGGAAGACCGATTGTCGCGGCCGCAACGGCCGTGAGCACCGAGTCAAAAAAGAGCGGAATATCGAAGTGCTGAATCAATGCGTTGAGCAGGGCGTTGGCCAGGCCGGCCGCGACACAGACCAACGCCAACACCGGGACGCGAAGCTGCCACCCGGAACGCTGTTGTGATCGCTCACCACGTGATACAATCCCGGATACGGGGCGCCGCGCGAAGCGCTGCTCCCGTTTACCATCTTTGGGGGGCCGTTTGGGCCGTACGCTGTTTTCCCGCATCGGGTTTCCTGCCGCCTCGGTTCTGATCGCCATTGCGACTTTGCTGGGGATCATACTGATGTACGCGCAGTTGGTCGAGACCTACCGTGTCATTGGTGAGTCCCGTTATCAGCTCGCCGAACTCAAACTGAGCTGGTACCGCGCTCCGCGGTACCAGCCGATGGACCCGGTCGCCGCGGAGCGCATATCTGCCGAGATGGATCGCTTTGTGCGCTCGTCCGCCCTTGCACGGGCTGCAACGCTCCACCCGTCGCTGAAAGAAAGCCTGGATACCTTGTCTCAGTGTTGGGTGGTTGTTCATCCAAATATCGTCGACGGAATCTACTCCTATCCGTGCGAGCAGAATATGGAGGTCGCCTTCAACGGTGCCCAGGACTGGATCAGCGTGCATCTTCCCCGGCAGACGCGCGCCTTCCGGGTGGTCCTGCAGATGCTGCTGGTCATCATGATGGCGTTTGGTGCGCTGGTGATCTGGTTGGTGAGGCAGTACGAGACGGCACGACAGGAAGAGGAGCGGCGCGCGAGACTCACTCACGCCATTTTGGATGCCCAGGACAACGAGCGGCGGATCATCGCTCTCGACATCCACGACGATGCACTGCAGACCCTCTCCGCCGCGAAGATCCTCCTTGATCGCGATCTCGCGGTTCCCAAGGTATCCGCGCTCCTATCCGACGGTATCGCGCGGCTTCGCGATCTTGCCGCGGGACTCAGCCTCTACGAGCTGGACCGCATCGGGCTGCGCAGCGCGGTGGACGCGCTGGTTGACCAGTACCGGCAGCGACACCGTCTGCCGGTGCAGTTTCGCGCCGCCGGTACCGACGCGGTAACGGTGCCCCTGCCTCAAGCTCGACACATTTATCGGATTATCCAGGAGCTGCTGAATAACGCCCATAAGCACGCTGCGGCGTCCGAGGTATTGCTCTCCATGGTGGTCTCGTGGCCGGAGTTAATCATACACTATCAGGACGACGGGGTAGGCATGGCCGTTGCCGCGTACCGTCGAAGCCACCGACTCGATCGTCGCCCAACGGGACACAACGGGATCGGGATGCAGGGAATCGCCGAGCGGGCACGCTTGATTGGTGCAACCGTTCAGGTCGAAAGCGGACCCGGAGAAGGTACGCGGGTCAACCTGGTGATTCCACTGGGCGATGCATGATCAGCCTCTCGCGTCACGACCGGAACGCCGGGTCATGAACGGCGAGGTCCGCGGTCCTCGGTGATGCCGAGGCGAACCGCCAGGCGCCACACCTGCAGCGGGTTGTCCACGCCGAGTTTCCGATAGATGTTCGAGCGATGAACGTCGACGGTCTTGCGGCTGATCGAGAGCGCGTTTGCGATGTCCGAGGAAGGCGCTCCGGTGACCAGCATCCGCAGCACCTGCTGTTCCCGCAGGGAGAGACTGCTGTACCGGGCAATGGCCTGATCACCGGTATTGTCGTTGGTGTGGTTCTCCGAGTCGTCCAACGGATCAAGGTGCTGGATCGCTTTGGGGCCGCAGTACCGCTCCCCGCGCATCACTGCCTGAACCGCCTCGATCAGATGGAGCCCCGCGCTCTCCTTGGAGAGGTATCCGTTCGCGCCCGCGGTAAAGGCGCTCTCTATCAGGCCGCGCGAGAGATGGGCGGTGACGATGATGATCCGCATCGGCGGAGCGCATCGTCGAAGGCGGGGGATGAGGTCGATTCCGCTTCCATCGGGGAGGCTTACGTCGAGCAACAGCACGTCCGGGCGGTCTCGGGCCACCAGCTCGAGCGCCGCCGAGCCGGTGGGTACGGGATCGAGCACAACGATATCGGGGTCCTGCGAGAGGACCGACGTCAGGCCGTCGCAGAGAACCGGATGGTCGTCGCAGATTACCACGCGTATCATGCCCACGTGTATCACGAAACCGCGCCGCGGGAGAAGCGATTGCACGTTGTCGTTGACCATGCAGGCGATGGGTGGTAGCGTGCCGACCATGAAGGTACTGGTGACCGGGGCAGACGGCATGCTGGGCAGTTACATCTCTCGCGTTGCGCTCGAGCAGGGCCATGCGGTCCGGGCGTTCCTGCAGCCTGGCCGGAGCACGGGCACCCTGGAAGGGCTCCCGGTTGAACCCTTCACCGGGGATATCCTGGACGGTGCGCGCCTGCGGGAAGGATTGACCGGATGCGACGCGGTCATCCATACGGTGGCATCCACCGACGTGTGGCCCTCGCGATCGGCGCTGGTCCGGCGGCTCAACTACGATGCCGTGGTCGGACTTGGCGATGCGGTCCGCGCGTGCGGACTGTCGCGCTACGTGCACATCGGAACGGCCAACTCGTTTGGCCCCGGGACCATCGATGCCCCGGGTACCGAGGATAGCCCCTACGCCGACGCCCGTTTCGGTCTCGACTACCAGGATTCCAAGTGGGCGGCGCAGGAATGGCTTCTGGAACAGCATCGCGACAACGGCTTGGCGGTGGTGGTGATTAATCCCTCGTTCATGTTTGGCGCCTACGACAGCAAGCCCGGTTCGGGCCAGATGATCCTTGCCATCTGCCGGGGGCGAACACCCGGCTATCCGCGGGGCGGCAAGAGCTACGCACACGCCCGCGACGTGGCGGTTGCCGCGGTCAACGCACTCACCCGCGGAACCCCCGGCCGGTGCTATCTGGCCGGGGGCGAGAATCTCAGTTACCGCGACGCGTTTCTGGCCATTGCTGAAGTGGCTGGGGTGAAGCCCCCACGGCTGCCGCTCCCCTCGGCTCTGACCATTGCCGCCGGCTGCATGGGGTCCCTGGTTGCCGCGGTCACCCACCGGCGTCCCACCCTCTCGCTGC
>SLTF01000013.1 GCA_007130025.1 Spirochaetales bacterium
AAGGCCGATCAGGTTCACCTCAAAGGGCCGCGGATTTCCTGCTGCGTCATTGAGTTCCTCCACATCTCCAATCCGGGTGTAGTGGAGAAACAGATCGAGGTGGCCAAAGTCTCCGGGCAGCCGGAGCCCGGCCGCGGTGTAGAGGTCAACATCAACGCCGCCACCCCGCAGAAAAAGCAACTCAGGCTCCAGGTGGGTGAAAAATCGGACCCGCCGCGACACCGGCACCTCCGCCCAGGTGGAAAAGGTGGTCTTCCACGCCGCCCGCGGTCTCGCATAGGGGGCACCCCAGACGTCAAAGAGATCAAGCCAGCCCGTACGAACAAAACCCTCGAGTTCCACGGGCCCCACCAGAACCGGCGGCGGCATGACGCCAAACCGCACGTAGTCCGCAGTGTTGATGCGGTAGTTCTCGTCCGCGTCGTCCCGGAAGGGATGAAAGCTCGAGCGCGAGTACTCTCCAAGCAGATCCACCGAACCAATGCGATACGCGAGGTGAATACCGTACTCAAACTGCACCGCGTCCATCCGCCACTCGACCTCGGTAGGAGGTTGCCAGCCGTCGGGGCCGGGGCCCGATGTCAGAATTGAGGCAAACATGAATCCCACGCCAAAGCGCTCGCGGTGCTGGAAGACGGTGGCCGCGCCCGAGGTGCGCACCTCGAAGAGGTCGAAGTCGCTCCCACGGATTCCGTAGCGCCAGTGTTCGAAGCTGAAGTAGCCCGCGGGCATCCATGGCGAAGACTCGGCGGTGACCGAGCGAAGCGGATTCACCACCGCGGGCGCCTTGCGGAACTCCCGGGCAGACAGCGTTGAAACCGCTGCAAGCAGCCCCAACAGACCAACGACTATCGCGCGTTTTATGCCGATCATACGCTAAAATATCGGCACAGGTGTGTACTGCGTCAAGCTCCGATCTCGCACGCTTGACTCGAAGCTGGTTTTTTGATAATTAATTCTCACTAATCCCGCCCGGACGGGCATTCACAAGGATCCGCCATGGCTACCACTACCCCCGGCACAGGCCGGAATATTCAAACCGACATCCGTCTCCCCGTCACCGTACTCTCCGGCTACCTGGGTGCCGGAAAAACCACCCTGCTCAACCATGTGTTACAGAATCGTGACGGGCTTCGCGTGGCGGTGATTGTGTAAACCTTCCCCGTTTCGGTGGACACGGAGTTAAGCAGTCCGGTATGAAGAATGAGGGAAGGAAAATGATATGGCAGATAAGAGGAAGGTCTACTCACGAGAGTTCAAGGAGCAGGCTGTCGAGTTGCTGAACACCAGCGGCAGACCCGGCAATCAGATCGAGGCGGAGCTGGGAATCGGTAACGGGGTCATTTACCGTTGGCGGCGGCAGCTTCAGAAAGAAGGCCCTCGCGCATTCCCCGGCAACGGTAATGAGCGCGACAATGAAGTCGCGCAGTTGCGCCGGGAACTCGCCGAAGTGCGTGAGGAACGAGACATTCTGCGAAAAGCAATCGCCATCTTCTCGGATCGACGCCGGAAATGAAATACCAGTTCATGGACCAGCAACGGCGATATCACCGCGTGGAGAAGATGGCGAGAGTTCTTGAAGTTTCGCGCGGTGGATACTACGCCTGGCGCAGCCGCGAGGCGAGCAAGCGAGCCGAGGAGGACAAGGCGCTGGTCGCCGAGATCCGCGACATCCAGGAGAATGTAGCGAAGTACCGCTACGGTAGCCCGAGGGTGACGGAGGAACTGGGCCGGCGCGGCCACAACGTCGGTCATAACCGCGTGGCTCGTCTGATGAGGGCTAATGGGCTTAATGCTCGACCCCGAAAGAAGTTCCGTGTCACCACGATCTCAGGCCACAAGCACGAAGCTGCGGCGAACGTCGTGGACCGCGAGTTCCGTCCCCAGCGGCCGAACCAGGTCTGGGCAAGCGACGCGACCTACATCGCGACCGCCGAAGGCTGGCTGTACCTGTTCGTCATCATCGACCTCTACAGCCGTCGTGTGGTCGGATGGGCGATGTCGAAGAGCCTGGGCACCACGACGCTACTGCAGGCGTTGTGGATGGCGGTGGCTCGTCGCGGAGCTCCCGAGGGTCTGGTCTTCCACTCCGACCGGGGCGTCCAGTACGCCTCTGGGAGGTTCAGGAACGTCCTGCGCAGGAAGCGGTTCATCCAGAGCATGAGCCGCAAGGGCAACTGCTGGGACAACGCGTGCGTGGAGTCGTTCTTCAAAAGCCTCAAGAGCGAGTTGATCGGCACCACGATCTACGAGAGTCGTAAGGCGGCGACGCAGGCAGTCTTCGAGTACATCGAGGTATTCTACAACCGCATCCGCTTGCACTCCACTCTCGACTACCGAAGCCCAATCGAATACGAGGAGGTAGGTGCGAAGCAAGCGGCATAACGAGATCTGGAGGGGCAGATCGAAAACGAGCCCCGCGACATGACCTGAAACGCGAATTTCCAAGCAAAGGTGCTATTCAGACACCCGGGGGAAACGGTAGGGTCACAAGCAGTTCGGGTGTCTACGGAATCGGGGGAATTCCACTGGATCCGTAATCCCCGATAGGGAACCTATAGGTTTTCCCTGTTTCAGTTCCATTGACAGGCGGCGGAAACCGAGGCATGGTAACACGATCGGTGGAGGGATTATGCTGGTTTACCTCGACATGTGTTGTTTCAACCGACCCTTTGACGACCAAAGTCAGCCACGTATACAGCTGGAAACCGAGGCTAAGTTGTTGATCCAGCAAAAGGTCAGGAGCAGCGTAATCGGTTTAGTCTGGAGCTTCATGTTGTCATATGAGAACTCTGCCAACCCCGACACCGACGTCAGCGGCAGCATTTCAAACTGGGAGCACCTGGCATCGGTCACTGTGACACCTCACCAAGAAATAATTGAGCAAGCGAAAAGGTTCGAGCTGCCTGGTATTGATTCCAAAGATGCCCTGCATATTTCGTGCGCGGTAGCAGCCAGGGCCCAGTACTTCATCACAGTTGACAAAGGAATATTAAAGCATCGTAATAGGGTCACTGGAGTGCATATCAGGAGTCCTTTGGAGTTTGTTGAACAGGAGGATTAAGTGCGTTCGGACATACTCATACGTCACGAAGGCTTCAAGGCATTGTTTACTCACCTTGATCCCGTAGAGGCTGAACGGTTTCTGGTGATGCTCAGACGCGATAACCAGAACTACACCGAGTGGCGAAAAAGCCTATGGGCGGATCAAAGTGTTGAAGAAGTGGCTCAAAAGGCGACCGCGCATTGGCAAAGCAAAACTCACCAGTGAGGCGGCGGCGGTCGACACGCAACGGTATTCCTCTGTCCTGCTTCACCGTCGGTTTGCTTGCGCTGTTCGCCATGATCGCCTCCGTTCCCGCGATTGCCCGCGACCTGAGTGAAGCCGAGCAGCGCCTCGTTACGCAGACCTTTGCCGAGCTGCTGACGCTGCCCTTCGCCACGCCGTCGACCTTTCCCAGCAAGTTTGATCGGGTGCCCTACCGCCTGCTTCCCCGGTCGGTTGCCCCCGCGTTCGGG
>SLTF01000076.1 GCA_007130025.1 Spirochaetales bacterium
AATTGCCAGAGAAAAATCGAGTGCGATGACTTGACAGTTATGTAACCATATAGTAACTTAACGCGGAAGATGTAACCTAATGGTAACATAAGGAGCGTGGTATGAAGAATGGTACGAAGGGGAGACTCTCCCTGCTGGTTCTGATTGTGAGCACAATTCTGGCACCACTGGGGTGTGCTGCGAGCCCGCCGGTTCGGGCGGGCGCTGCACCGGCGGAGGACGTGCGCGTGGAACTCGTAGAGTGGGCCAGACTCGCCCAGAGCGCACACAACTACCAGTCGTGGCGGGTGGTGCTCGACCCCGTCCGCAGCGACCGTATGGAGCTGTACGTGGAGTCCGGTCGTCTACTGCCCGAGACCGATCCCTACGCACGGCAGACCGTCATTTCGCTGGGGACCTTCCTCGCCGTAATCGATGCTCGTGCCGCGCAGCTCGGGTATCGTGCCGAGATCGACCTGCTGCCCGACGGCGAGCTCGACGAGCAGAACCTTTCGCGCCTGCCCGCGGCCCGGGTGACGCTTGCCCGCACTGCGAACCCGTCTTCGCGCTTCGAAGCGGCCGCTGACGTCGACGCCCTCACCACGGCGACGATGAAGTACCGCTATCGCCCCGCCGAGATCGACGCAGGCCTCGCCGCTCGCATTACCGCCTGGTCGGGAAACGGTATAGATGTCGAGGTGGTCTCGGATCCCGACCAGGTCGCATGGCTCAACCGTGTCTCGCTCGACGCGTTCACCATCGAGATGGAGCACGAGCCGACCCTCATGGAAACCTACGAGAGCACCCGGTGGAACGGTCGCGACCGCCGACACGCTCCCTACGGTCTTGCGTTCACCGCCAATTTCCCGCGTCACGCGCTCTGGCTCGTTGACGCATTGATGACGGTCGCCCCACAGCGGCCTGCCGCGTTCGGTCGTACTGGAGTGCGAACCTTCACCAGCGCGATAGAGCATATCAACACCTACATCGTCCTGAAGACCGACGACAACAGCCGGCGTACCCAGATCGAGGCGGGCATGGCGCTGCAGGCGCTCTGGATGGAGCTGCACTCCGCGGATCACGTGGTGCTCGCCAACTCGCAGGCGCTGCAGGAGTATCCGGCCATGGCGCCCCTCTACGCGGAGGTTCACGAGCGGCTCGCATCCGACGGCGGCACGGTGCAAATGCTGCTCGCCGTTGCTCGTCCCCGCGGTGGCCGTCACGCGTTCAGCCCGCGGTTTGCGGCAGAGGAGCTGATTGTCGGGCGGTAAGGGAGAACGGCGCCGCTGAGCGGGAATGAAGCGGGGATCACCCCTGGTCCGGGTAAACCCCTATGCACTTTGCACCGTTCATGCACTTTGCATACCCCTGCCATGCAGAATGCATGGCAGGTACGAATCGGCGTGTCGATCGGGAGGGAATTGTTGCGGGATCCCTCTGCAAAGCACAACAGCGTAAGGAGATGTGAACGTGTGACAACAGTGGTCTTCCGGAAGCAGGTTGGCTCGATTTGTGCTTAATCATCGCGAACGCACTCATCGTGCGATTGTCGCGGTGAATCGACTGGAGGAGAACCATGAACCGGAACCCGCCTCGCCCCGTGTTGGCATCTGTTGCAGCGTACATCCTGTTGTTTATGTTGGTCTCGACTCACGCCCACGCTCAAGCGGTTGCCCGTTCGGGAAGCCGACCCATGACGGCGGAGGAGGGCCGGGATCTGCAGACCATCGATGAGATCTATCTGGAGACCTACGTCCCGATTCGCGTGCTGCGAGCTCAGCTTCGCACCAATAACCTGGAGCATCAGCTGCTCGCTCTCGCAGCGATCGAGGATCAGCTTCGCACCGGTCGGGTGCTGCCCTCAGATCCAACCCTGTTCGATGGAGTTGCCTTCGTACTCAACGAGGGAGTGGCAAACATCGCCTACTCACGGTCGACGGTTCCGTACGACTATCACCCCAAGGCACGTCATCATGCCGCCCGAATCATGGGCCTCATCGGGTCGGAGGCCGCGCGAATACAGCTTGTGCAGACGGTGAACATCGACCCCGATCCGTCCGTCCGCGCCTCGGCACTCTATTCCCTTGGTCAAATCGGGCAAGACCCCGACGGCCGCACCACGCAGGCGATCGCCGCCATGATGCAGCGCGAGCATCGTGGGACCCCCGATCCGGGAGCCGTGTTCGCGGCCCTCGTTGCGATCGAGCAGATCGCCTCCCGCGAGGGTAACGTCGTCGATCGAGCCGCCCTCGACATGGTGATGGAGGTGGCGGTCGGCAAGCCGTACAACCGGCTGCTGCGAAGCCGGGCAATGCAGGTCTTGGCGGTGCTGTGAAGTCTGCGGTCTCGAACCGGCGCGGGGTACCGCCGAGCCGGCCGTCCGGTGCTACCGGGGGGCGTTGCGTCGGTGCACGTTTTTGCTTGCGCGGTCGGAGCATTCGTCGTATGCTTCAGCCCGGAGCAGGATGCACATGAGAAGTTTTCCGGAACACATTCACTGGTTCAGCTGGCACACGCGGATCTCGCTGGAGCTTCCCATCGGATTCGAGGAGGAGAGCGAGGACGAGGAGGCCGCAACGGCGATTTACGCTGATGATCCGGACGACGACGGCAACCCGACCGCCCGCGTCATGGCGCGGACCATCGCTCTTCCGTCTGAAGCGCCGGAGGACTCGTTTCGGCGCCTTGCGAGCGAAGCAGCGTCCATGGACGGGCACACCGTGATTGCTTCTCACGAGCTTGAGATCGACGGTCTGCCGGCGGTGCGGCAGCTGCTTCGGCAATACCATGAGGAGTCCGAGGTGATCCGACACGAAACCTACGCCCAGGCGGCAAATCTGGTGTTCACCATCATCGCCCTGACGTCCGCCGATCAACAGGACGAATACCTCTCCGCCTTCGACCACGCGGCCGACACGGCGCGCTTCATCCTGACGCCATGAATGTCAACGAACGACTCACCGCCCACTTTGCCCACCCCGGCGTGCTGGTCTCCGTGCTGGTTCCCGGCGACTGGACGGTCTCCGAGCTCTCGCCGCAGCAGGTGCGCTTCTTCGCTCCCGAACAGCCCGAGCTCGACGACTACAGCCCCACCTTCTCGATTACTCTGCAGACGCCCGTCGATTTCGGTGACGACTGGTTCGACCAGTTCTGCGATGCCGGCGTCGAGCGGCTGCGCGAATCCTGCGACGACTTCACGCTGAGATCGATCGAGCGCTTCCCACTCTCGAGCCTTGCGGAGGTACACGCCACCTGGTACGAGTGGCAGGCGGCCCCCGGTCACCGCTCCGCCCAGCTGCAGGCGATGATCTCGGTCGACCGCTACCGCTTCTACCTGATCAACGCCGCTACCCGCGCCGAGATCGCCGACGACTACCTGCCGCTCTTCGACGCGGTTCTTCGCAGCATCCGCCTCCTGCAGCCCCGCCGCTGATTCTCCTGCCTGCGTTCTCCGGGTATACTGTCCTCATACAGGCAGGAACCCGTTATGAACGTCTACACCGTGGCATTTACCCTCTTTCTGGTCATGGATCC
>SLTF01000059.1 GCA_007130025.1 Spirochaetales bacterium
ACGACAATCCGGCCAGCCCGGATGCCGCGGTGCGGGCGCTGGGCGTTGATCACAACCGCCGCGCACTCGATTGCTGCCGGGCGGTGGGAGCAACGGTTTTGGTTGGGCCGTACCATTCCGCTCTGGGTCACTTCACGGGGAACGGCCCTACGGCAGACGAGTGGAAGTGGGGCGTCGAGAGTATGCGGCAGGTGGCGGAGCACGCCGGCGGCGTTGGCGTCACGTTGGGGCTCGAGGCGTTGAACCGCTTCGAATGCTACCTGTTGAACACCCACGCGGACTCGGCCCGTTTTGTTCGTGACGTCGACCATCCCAACTGCCGGGCGATGTACGATACCTTCCACGCGAACATCGAAGAGAAAAATATCCCGGAAGCGATCCGCGCGTGTTCCGATGTTCTCTGTCACGTGCACATTTCCGAGAATGACCGCAGCACGCCCGGGGCGGGAAACGTCCGCTGGGCGGAGAACTTTGACACCTTGCACGAAATTGGCTACGACGGCTGGTACGTGATCGAGGCGTTTGGTCTGGCCCTGCCGGAGCTCGCCGCGGCTACCAGAATCTGGCGTCGAATGTACCAGAGCGAGGAGCAACTGGCTCGGGACGGGTTGGCCTTCATGAAGTCGGAAGTTGCAAAACGGGTGTAGTTGGGGCGTGCATCTGTGACGATTTCAATAAGATTTTTGTTGCGCGGCGGACCAAACGGTGGTATAGTGCCTATGCACACGCGTGCATTTCCGCTGGCAGTTACAATGTCAGTGCATTCAAGGATCCGCAGGGTCAGAGAAAAGGAAGCTGTATGACGGAAAAGACCGCAACGAGAACAAATCCGGTTCTGCGGACTACAAAACATGTCTGGGAAGAGTATAGCATCGTCGTTATCACGGTGGTGGTGTTTGTGGTCTCCGGCCTGATCGCTCCGCGCTTCCTCACGGCCAACAACATACTCCTGGTTCTGCGCCACGCATCCGTCATTGGGGTGATCGCGCTCGGGATGACCTTCGTCATCATTACCGGCGGCATCGATCTGTCGTCCGGCCACGTGGTGGCCATGTCGGGCACCGTTCTCCTGATTCTCCAGGGAAACGAGAATCTTCCGTTGTGGGTTGCGATTCTGGCCTGTTTCGGCGTGGCTACCGCAATCGGGTTTCTGAACGGCATCATCATTACCAAGCTTCGCCTGCCGTTCTTCATCGTCACCCTGGCAGTGGGAATTATGGCGCGGTCCATCACGCTGTTTGTGACCAACGGGGTATCGGTGGATGGCCGCCGCATACCGGAGTTCACCGAAATTGGGAACGGCAGTCTGGGCCCCATCCCATATCCGGTGATCATCTGGGTGGTCCTGGCGGTCATTCTGGGTTCCGTTCTGACCTATACCAAGTTTGGCTCGTACACCTACGCCGTAGGCGGGAACGAAATGGCTGCGAAGTACTCCGGTATCGCAACCGACAAAATCAAGATAGCCGCGTATACGCTGACCGGGTTCTGCGTTGGTGTCGCGGCACTGCTGAACTTCTCCCGTGTGGCGGCGATCCTGCCGGGAACATCGGGAATGATGTTCGAGTTTGACGCGATAACCGCGGTGGTAATTGGCGGAGCGGCGCTGTCAGGTGGGCGGGGGACGATACTGGGTACGTTCTTCGGAATGCTCATCATCGGGGTGGTCAGCAATCTGTTGATCATGTTCCAGATCTCTCCCTTCCTGACGGGATTCTTCAAGGGCGGACTTATTCTGCTGGCTGTTCTGTTTCAAAGAAAGGTGGTGTCTGCGTAGGAGCAGACCATTGTTTGAGAAACGATCCTGGCGTATGTCAGGTTCAAATATGCTATTCGTAAGGAGTTGGGTATGAAAAAGGCAGGTTACATCGTTGCACTGCTCGTTCTTATCGTGGGAATGAGTGCGTTTGCTGCAGGCGACCGGGAAGCGGCGGCTGCGGAAGGGGAGTTCCGAGTTGCAGTCGCAATGTCTCCCATGAACAATCCCTTCCATCGAACCCTGTACCGGTTCTTCGAGGAAGAGATCGAGAGGGCACCGTCCAATTTCCGGTTCCGGTTCTACTTCTCCGACAGCACCGACGTGCAGGTCAACAACATGGAGCTGATTCTTGCCGGCAACTATGACGGCGTGATCATTTCTACGCATGATGGAAACGTCATGGCAGGACCCGCGGAACGAATTCGCCGCGCCGGCGCCAAGACCGTTGTGGTCAACCGCGGTCTAAACACGGACGAATGGGATGCGTACGTAACCGGCGACAACGTTGGTGGCGGTGAGAACATCGCCCGGTACATGGGTGAGTTCCTGAATGGTCAGGGCAACGTGTACGTTCTGGGTCTGGCAGTCGGTACCCCGCTGTTCAACGACCGCATGAGCGGTTTCGAAAAAGTCATGCGGGAAGAGTTCCCCAACATCCGCATTCTCGGCGTATCCGAAGGCACCAACACCATTGAAGGTGGATTCAACGCCATGGAAAACGTCCTGCAGGCTCACCCGAGCATCCAGGCGGTCTATTCGCACGATCCGTTTGGGGCGATGGGACAGGAGCAGGCGATCAATAACGCCGGCCGGACAGACGTTCGTCTGATCATGTCGTTTGCACCCGATCAGTCGGTTGTGCAGCACATGCGGAACAATCCCAACACCATCTTCCGTGGAAACGTTGCCTATCCCCCCGCCATGTCGGCGGAAGCGGTTCGGGTCATGGTGCGGCTGCTGCAGGGTGAAGAGGTTCCCCGGCGCACGATCATGCCTGCTGGATTGATGTTGATCGAAGACCTCGACGAATGGGCCGATGGCGTTCCGAGCGTTACCGGTCGGTAATGCTGGAAAGAAGCTCATTCGCTCAGGGCGTATGAACGACCTCTAAGAGACACCTGACCACCGAAAGCTGGTGGTCAGGTTTTTTTGGCACTACGCGAGTGCACAACACGTCGAGAGAGCACTATACGCTCGGTGTCACTGGCATCTGCAATCGTTTTCAGAGAGGAGAGTAAACAGATGAGTAATCAGTATCCAAAACTGCACAACGCGGCGTGGCCGGGCGTTGTGGGAAAGGAACCCGGCACCGATCACCCGCCCATTGATCTGGACACCATGATCAAACTCACGGCCGGTGCCGAGGCAAATGGACGTAAGTTCGACGGCATCGACCTCTTCATCGCGGATCCGCACATTTCCATTGACTCGACCAAAGACCAGATCAAGAAGGTTGCCGAAAAGGTCGCGAACGCCGGTCTGGTAGTGGGAACGCTTATTGCACCGGTGTGGCCTCCGGTTGGCGGCGGATCGGCCATGGGGGATTCGTCCGAGCAGAAGAAGTTTCTGGAAGCGGTCCGCAAGACCTGCACAATTGGCGGGTGGCTTCGGGACACCGGAGTTCGCACCTACGGTGTGGTTCGAATTGACTCGGCCGCCTCTCCCTCCGAGTGGGCGAAGGACCCGGACGCGAGTCAGAAGCGTATCGCCGAGACCTTCTCCCTTGCCGCGGATATCGCGGAAGCAGC
>SLTF01000088.1 GCA_007130025.1 Spirochaetales bacterium
GTGATACCGTTCATCAGAAGCACCGCGAAGGTAACGCCCTCGGGGTATTGGGTGAAGCGGCGGATCAGTACCGTCAACACACCGCAGCCGATACCATAGATGAGGCGCGCTCCACGGCCAACCGGAGAGGTTACCATGTCGGTTGCCATGAAGAGTGCCGCAAACATCAGGCTCCCGGACAGGATGGTAAACAGCGGATCCATACCTAGGGCGAGCGCGGTCAGAACGGCAGCACCAACGTACCCCACCGATATTCGCCAGCCAACGTAACCCCGTGCGAACAGATAGACGGCGCCAATCAGCAGCGCAAGCGCCGAGACTTCCCCGATGCTTCCGGGGATGTATCCCAGAAAGAGCTCGAGATATGAAGCCGATGCGCCTTCGAGTGGAGTGGCGGCCGTCACGGTGTCGTAGTTGAGCGGAAGGCGCCACTCGGTGACCAGTGCGGGATAGGCGATCAGAAGAATTCCTCGGGCAACCAGGGCGGGGTTGAACACGTTGTGCCCGATTCCGCCAAACGCCTGCTTGCCGATGAAAACAACCACCGCCGCGCCAAAGAGGGGTATCCACCACGGACTGCCCGGGGCGAGGGTGAGGCCAAAGAGCATACCGGCGAGGAAGGCGCTGCCGTCTCCAAGTGGATGTTTGATCGAGAAGCCACCGGGAGCGAAGGGCCGCTCCAGAATCGCCGCGGCAATCGCTGAGGCGAAGATGAGGTAGAGGGAGTAGGGGCCGAAGAAGATTCCCGCGGCCACCGTGGCGGGAAGCAGCGCGGCGGATACCTCCCACATCGTGCGGCGCACGGAGTCGCGGCTTTCGATGTGGGGGCCTGATCGTCGTACCGTTTCTTTCATCACCCTTCCCCTATCGTGTGCGCCGAGCGGCGGCTGCGGCCTTGCCGTGGTTGATCCACTCGAGCAGGGGCCGCTTGGACGGACAGACAAACTGGCACGCGCCACAGAGAATGCACGCCTCCAGTCCCGCTGAGATTGCTTCGTCCAGCATGTCGTTGTTGATATATGCGGTCATTCGATTGGGCGGAAGGTACATCGGGCAGACCTCGACGCATTTGCCGCAGCGGATGCACGCCATGTGCAGGCTTCCGCGGTACTCGGCCTCGGTGAGCAGGATGATACCGCTGGTTGCCTTGGTGACCGGGATCGTGAAGTCGGTGACCCGCATGCCGGTCATTGGTCCGCCCACGATAACGGCAGGATCAGGCTCGGACTCGCCGTCGCAAAAGGCGATGGCGTCGGCAACCGATGCGCCCAGAGGAATCCGAAGGTTACGGGGAGTGGTGACCCCGTGACCGCTGACGGTGACCACCCGATCAAACAGGACGCGTCCGTGGTCTACTGCGTCTGCGATGGCACACACGGTCTGTACGTTGTTCACCAGCACCCCGACCGAACCGGGCAGGGCGCGTATGGGCACTTCGCGGTTGAGCACCGCTTTCACCAGGTGTTTCTCGGCGCCGTGCGGATACCGGGTGTCGAGCGCCTGCGCCGCGATGTTGGGGAAGCCCTTCGCAACCTTTCGCAGCTCTTCGATAGCGGCCGGCTTGTTGATCTCGCACGCAACGTAACCCTGCTTGGCGCCAAGCACTCGCCGCACGATGTCCAGACCGCGAAATACCTTGTGCGCTTCTTCCTGCATCAGCCGATCGTCAACGGTGATGTAGGGTTCGCACTCTGCGCCGTTGACGATTACCGTATCGATCGTGTCGGTGGTGGCAAGCTTCACGTGAGTGGGAAACGTGGCACCGCCGAGCCCCACGATACCGGCTTCCTCTACCCGACGGATAATCGCCTCACGGACGTCAGCCTCGGAGAGCCCGTCGATGTCGATGGGTTCCAACCGCTCTTCGGATTCCTGATCCGACTGGTCAGCTCGAATTCGGATGGCTGGTACCCGGGTTCCATCCGGAAGCGGTGCGTCGGTGATCTCGGATACTTCACCCACCACGCTGGAGTGGACTCTGGCGCGCAGTCCGTCGGCTTTGTGGCCGATAACGGTGCCGCGCCGCACCCGGTCTCCCACCTTGACCGCAGGCTTCACCGGTACGCCGAGGTGCTGTTTCAACGGGATCAGTACATCGGCGGGAACCGGTAATGCGACGATCGGTTCATCGGAGGTAAGGCCCTTCTCTTCGGGGAGATGGGTTCCCCCGATGGGAAACTTCTTTACGCTGTCATTCATCAGGATCTCCTGTTCCGCGATGTCATCAGTTTCTGACGCGAAATCAGAAGCGTCCGATGATCACATCGCTCTCGGAGAGGATCCCTGCGTTCACCAGCGCACGCTGGTACGATGTTGACTCGCGCGACATCCGCACGGTGGCCCCGGAGATGCCGTCGGAGGAATCTTGCACCGTTCGGGTTGCTCCGGTGGGAACGTCGATACCAAACTGGTTTTGGTCATTGATCGCGTTGCGGAATCGGTCGGGGGTCCAATCAACGAGTGACGTGACCGTTCGCGCGTTTCGTCCGATGAGATACCGTGCGATTGCGTCGTAGTTGCCTGCCCATCCCCCGATTCCGAAATAGCCATACTTGGGTGAGGTGGCAACCGGTCGATCGCCGGAGAACTCAACGCCCATCGCCTGAAGGAAATTTCGCAGCGAGGAATTGCTGGAAATATCGCTGAATACGCCGGTGTTGCTCAGGACGTTCGAGTAGCGGCCCAGAGCAAAAAGATGGCGGTCCGAGATTTCGTCCCAGGTCGCCGGTGCAAGCCACGCGCCGCCGGCGGTTCGCACGGTCGGAACTACCAGCCCACTTCCGATGGTGAGTTCGCTCATTTGAGCGCGGTAGTCGAACCCGGGAGGGAACCGCATCTCAAACTGGTAGCGCGTCTGTGGCTCAACGATCGCAACGGCAACCGTTCCATCGTTGTCGACTGCAACGGCGTACAACGACATTCGGTTCACGGTGTGAATCGAGAACATCGAGTTTCCTGGCCGGTAGTCGCTGCCAAGTGTCCCCGCGGTAGGAGTGACTGAAAAATCAACGGTGACCAAGGCGTTGCCTGCCTGTCGGGTCGTCCAGAAGCCGTCGACTCTCTGGAAGTACCGCATGCGCGCTTCCAGGATGTTGGCGTCTTCGTCGAGCTTGAGAATTGTCTCGATGAACGCGTTGGCATCGGCAAGCGCGGTACCGCCGGCCTCACCCGCCCACGAGTAGCCGACGTGGTATCCGTCGTATCCGGCGGGCCCGGACTCAATGATTACGCGTTCCGGCTCGCAAGCGACAAGCGCAAGAGCACCGACTGCCAAGGCCACAATGACTGCAAACCTTATCCGTTTCATATCTGGAACTCCCATTGGTTTCTGTGAATGCCGACACCATAACATGGGTTAAGCGTTTTTGCGAGTGAGAATAGAGCGATTCGTGGGGCGATGTGAATCGGTGAGTAGCGCGGGATAGGCCCGGAGCTGTCCGTCGCTCCGGGCTACCCAAGGGTCTATTGGTAGAGGCCGCGATTCAGGCCGTCGCGAATCGCCGA